>DASQSQ010000277.1:0-13455 GCA_035642315.1 Mycobacterium sp. | reverse complement strand
GGGCCGAAGAGCCGCCTCGGCGCGCGGACGACAGCGCGATCATCGACGTGCCTGAAGAACCGCTGGCGCCACCGCCGCGGCAGCCGGACGCGGATAACTACCAGGCGGCGCCCTACACCTACCAGCCCGTCGGTGCTCAAGAGACCGCCGGGACCAACCGGGCTACCGAGGAATATGAGGCGCCGGACGCAGGTGCGCATCGGCATCGGGGTGAGCGAGCCGCTCGAGCCCAGCAGGACGACTCGACGCCGCCCACCGGTTGGGCCGCACCGCTGTCGTCACCTCCGAGCGGCGCAGAGCGCCAGCCGGAGGGCCGCTGGACGCTACGGGAGCAACCGGCGGAGGCCAACGGTTGGGCTGCGCCGTCGGGGGCCGCACCGGCGAGCCCGCCACGCCGTTCACATCGGCGCCAGCAGGTGCCGCCGCAGCCCGAGCCTCGGTTTGTACCGCCACCTATGCCGCCGCCCGAGCCGCAGCGGCCCGATTGGCAGCCGTTGGGCTCCGAGGGGCAATGGCTGCCCGCCGGAACACCGGGCAGCAATTGGAATTCCGAATTGAGCGACAACGCTGCTGGGCCGTGGAAGTACGACAACGCGCCGTCCCGCGAAGGAACCCCCCCACCGGCGCCGGCCGCTGAGCGGCGGGGTCGCCATTCCAGCGCCGCCGAGTCGGCAGGCCAAATCAGTGAACCCGTAGCCGAGCGCGAGCCGGGCCTTCGGGCAAGGTCCCGTCACTCCACTGACAACTTGGCTTATCCCGATTCCGGCATCGGCGAACCCGCGACGCCGGCGCCGGCAATGTCGTCGCCCCCGCCGCCGGTGCCTCCATCGCCGCCGTCAACACCGGACCGGGAGCCGGTGATGTCGCCGCCGCCTTCGGCCCCTCCACCTGAGGCCCGGCATCGCACCACCGATCCGTTGGACACCGATGCCCCGCCATCCGGGGGCCAGTCGGTCGCCGAGTTGCTGGCGCGGCTGCAAACCAGCCCGTCCGGGGGCGGCCGTCGGCGTCGCCGCGAGGACTGAGGCGAACGCCACAGGCCATCCACGTCGTTGTCGCGGTACAGTCTTAGCGACCGTCCGGTACCCGCAACGCGGGACTGGAACGAACCAACAGAGTTGTGAGGGTCGTCTGCGATGGTGCAGTTCGACGGATTGCGCCCCGCCCGGCTCAAGGTGGGGATCATCTCCGCCGGTCGGGTCGGCACGGCATTGGGCGTCGCGCTGGAACGCGTCGACCACGTCGTAGTGGCATGCAGCGCCGTTTCCCGGGTGTCGCGGCAGCGTGCTGAGCGCTGGCTGCCCGACACCCCGGTGGCGCCGGTACCCGACGTTGCCGGCAACGCCGAGCTTCTGTTGCTGGCCGTGCCGGACACCGAGCTGGCCGCCCTGGCTTCAGGGTTGGCCGCCACCTCGGCGGTGCGGCCGGGCACTATCGTCGCGCACACCTCGGGCGTCAACGGAGTTGGCGTGCTCGCGCCGCTGAGCGAGCAGGGCTGCATACCGCTCGCCGTTCATCCGGCGATGACCTTCACCGGCTCCGACGAAGACATCTCCCGGCTGCCGGACACCTGCTTCGGGATCACCGCGGCCGACGAGGTCGGTTACGCGATCGCACAGTCGCTGGTGCTGGAGATCGGCGGTGAGCCGTTCCGGGTCCGCGAGGACGCGCGGATGCTGTATCACGCCGCGCTGGCCCATGCCGGCAACCACATCGTCACCGTGCTCGCCGACGCCCTGGACGCACTTCGGGCCGCGCTGTCAGGCACCGAACTCCTCGGTCAACAGCTGGTCGACGATCAACCCGGCGGCATCGCCGAACGGATACTCGGACCGCTGGCTCGTGCGGCGCTGGAGAACACCCTGCGACGTGGGCAGGCGGCGCTCACCGGCCCGGTCGCGCGCGGCGATGCGGGCGCCGTGGCCGGTCACCTGAACGCGCTGGCGGCGGTCGATGCGCAACTGGCTCAGGCCTACCGGGTGAACGCGCTGCGCACCGCGGAACGCGCGCACGCGCCCAACGACGTGCTCGAGATGCTGGCGCGGTGACACTCAACCGGACGCCGAAGTTCAATGCCGGCGAACTCAACGTGTATCCAAGCCCCAGCGACGTCGGCGAAGTCAGTCGCGCGCTGCGCCATACCGGTCGACGGGTGATGTTGGTGCCGACGATGGGCGCCCTGCACGACGGACACCTCTCCCTCGTGCGCGCGGCCAAACGGGTGCCCGGCTCGGTGGTGGTGGTGTCGATCTTCGTCAACCCGCTGCAGTTCGGAGCTGACGAGGATCTCGACGCCTACCCGCGGATCGTCGACGCCGACCTGGCGCTGTTGCGCGGCGAAGGGGTTGAAATAGCTTTCACCCCAAGCGTTGCCGCGATGTACCCCGAAGGCCCGCGAACCGCTGTACATCCGGGCCCGCTGGGATCCGAACTCGAAGGAGCTGCGCGGCCCACCCATTTCGGCGGCATGCTGACCGTGGTGCTCAAGCTGCTGCAGATTGTCCGCCCGGACCGAGTTTTCTTCGGAGAGAAGGACTATCAGCAGCTGGTGTTGGTGCGGCAGATGGTCGCCGACCTCAACGTCGATACCCGGGTCATCGGCGTTCCGATAGTGCGCGAACTGGATGGCCTGGCGATGTCGTCGCGCAACCGCTACCTCGATCCTGCACAACGCGAACTGGCCGGCGTGTTGTCGGCGGCGCTGCTGGCCGGGACGCACGCCGCATCGGGCGGAGCGGAGGCGGCGCTGCACGCTGCCCGCGCTGTGCTATCGGAGGTACCCGCGATCGACGTGGATTACCTGCAGGTGCGCGACCCCGAACTCGGGCCCGTGCCACTGCACGGCCCGGCCCGTCTGCTCGTTGCGGCCCGGCTGGGTAGCACCAGGCTCCTCGACAATGTCGCGATCGAAATCAGCACTACCGTCGGCGCCGACGGGCGAGAGCCCGCGGTTACCGGCAATCGGACCCGCCCGGTGACGATGCGGGCCGCGAAGTGGCCCGAGGAGGAACCGGGCAATCGGACCCTCGAATCACCCTGGAGGAACTGATGTTACGAACGATGCTCAAATCGAAGATCCACCGGGCAACTGTTACGCAGGCAGACCTGCACTACGTTGGCTCGGTGACGATCGACGCCGACTTGATGGATGCTGCCGACCTGCTCGAGGGCGAACAGGTGACCATCGTCGACATCGACAACGGAGCCCGGTTGGTCACCTACGCGATCACCGGTGAACGTGGTAGCGGAGTGATCGGAATCAACGGGGCGGCGGCGCATCTCGTACACCCCGGTGACTTGGTGATCCTGATCGCCTACGCCTCGATGGAGGATGCCGAGGCGCGCAGGTACCAGCCGAAGATCGTCTTCGTCGACGCCGACAACCGGGCCGTCGATCTCGGCAACGATCCGGCGTACGTGCCTGCTGACGCGGGCGAGCTGGTCTCGCCGCGATGAAGGTCTCCTAATCGTGCTATTGGCAATCGACGTCCGCAACACACACACCGTCGTCGGACTGCTCTCCGGTTCGGGGGAGCACGCGAAGGTGGTGCAGCAGTGGCGGATTCGCACCGAATCCGAAGTCACCGCCGATGAGCTGGCGTTGACCATCGACGGTCTGATCGGTGACGATTCCGATCAGCTCACCGGCGCTGCGGCGCTGTCCACGGTTCCGTCGGTGCTACACGAGGTGCGGGTGATGCTCGACCAGTACTGGCCGTCGCTGCCGCATGTGCTGATCGAGCCGGGGGTCCGCACCGGCATCCCGCTGCTTGTCGACAATCCGAAAGAGGTCGGCGCTGATCGAATCGTCAACTGCCTCGCGGCTTTTCAGAAGTACGGAACCGCTGCCATCGTGATCGACTTCGGCTCATCGATCTGCGTGGACGTGGTGTCCGCCAAAGGCGAGTTCCTCGGCGGCGCGATAGCGCCGGGAATACAGGTCTCCTCTGACGCGGCTGCCGCGCGCTCTGCCGCGTTGCGCCGGGTCGAGCTGGCCCGGCCTCGTTCGGTGGTCGGCAAGAACACTGTCGAATGCATGCAGGCCGGCGCTGTTTTCGGTTTCGCCGGGCTGGTCGATGGTCTGGTTCAACGTATCCGCGACGACGTGGACGGTTTCGCGGGTGACAACGTCACCGTGGTGGCCACCGGCCACACCGCCCCGCTGCTGCTCGCGGAACTGGATTCCGTCGATCACTACGACCAGCATCTGACCCTGCACGGGCTGCGGTTGGTGTTCGAGCGCAACCGCGACAGTCAGCGCGGACGGCTCAAGACGGCGCGCTGAGGAGGCAATAGCCCTCCCGCGGCGATGACTTAAGCTGGCACGTCGTGAACGCCGGCGACGAAGAACGTCCTCACGACCTTCCCGAGGACCTCCCCGAGCAGTTCCGGATCCGCCGGGACAAGCGGGCTCGCCTGTGGGCGGAGGGCCGCGACCCTTACCCCGTCGAAGTCGGGCGCACCCACACGCTGGCGCAGATCCGTGCCGCCCACCCAGACCTCGCTCCCGACTCGACCACCGGTGACATCGTCGGTGTTGCCGGTCGGGTGGTGTTCGCCCGCAACTCGGGCAAGCTGTGTTTTGCGACTCTTCAAGAGGGCGACGGCACCCAACTGCAAGTGATGCTCAGCCTGGCCAGCGTCGGCGCCCGAGCGCTTGATGAGTGGAAAGCCGACGTGGATATCGGCGACATCGTCTGCGTGCACGGAGAGGTGATCAGCTCAAAGCGCGGCGAACTGTCCGTTCTCGGCGACAGCTGGCAGATGGCGTCCAAGGCACTGCGTCCACTGCCGGTCGCCCACAAAGAGATGAGCGAAGAATCGCGGGTGCGGCAGCGCTACGTCGACCTGATCGTCCGTCCGCAGGCACGTGCAGTCGCCCGGCAACGGATCGCTGTCATTCGCGCGATACGGACCGCTCTGGAGCAACGTGGGTTTCTCGAAGTCGAGACGCCGATGTTGCAGACTTTGGCGGGCGGTGCAGCGGCCCGGCCGTTCGTCACGCACTCCAATGCTCTCGACATCGATCTGTACCTTCGGATCGCACCGGAACTGTTCCTGAAGCGATGCGTCGTCGGCGGCTTTGACAAGGTCTTCGAACTTAATCGGGTGTTCCGAAACGAAGGAGCAGATTCCACCCATTCCCCCGAATTTTCCATGTTGGAGACCTACCAGGCGTATGGCACGTATGACGATTCGGCGGTCGTCACGCGCGAGCTTATTCAACACGTCGCGGACGAGGCGATCGGTACTCGACAACTCCCGCTGCCCGACGGGAGCGTCTATGACATCGACGGAGAATGGACGTCGATACAAATGTATCCGTCGCTATCAGAGGCACTCGGCGAGGAGATCACCCCAAACACTACGGTTGACCGCTTGCGTGGTATCGCCGAGTCGCTCGGTGTCGAGGTGCCGGTAGGTCGCTGGTATGGACATGGCAAGCTGGTCGAAGAATTATGGGAACACGCTGTGGGCGCCGGCTTGAGCGCGCCCACCTTCGTTCGGGATTTCCCGGTAGAGACAACGCCTTTGACGCGCCAACACCGCAGCATTCCGGGCGTAACCGAGAAGTGGGACCTTTATATCCGTGGGGTCGAGCTGGCCACCGGATATTCCGAATTAATCGACCCAGTGGTGCAACGTGAGAGGTTCGCTGAACAGGCGCGAGCCGCCGCGGCCGGTGATGACGAGGCGATGTTGCTCGATGAGGATTTTCTCGCTGCCTTGGAGCACGCCATGCCGCCTTGTACCGGAACCGGAATGGGTATCGATCGGTTGTTGATGGCTTTGACCGGTCTGTCAATTAGAGAGACAGTATTGTTCCCGATTGTTCGTCCGCATAGCAGCTGAACGTCCCTTGTAGTGTTGTATTGAATACCGCGCCTCCTTATGGCAGATTGTTTGCCGTAGGGGGCGGTCCAACAACTTGCACACTAAGTGCTCAGGAAGAAGCGTGAGGCGCAGCCAATGGCGAAGAAAGTGACCGTCACTCTGGTCGATGATTTCGACGGTGAGGGCGCCGCCGATGAAACGGTCGAATTCGGCCTCGACGGAGTGACCTATGAGATCGATCTTTCCTCCAAAAATGCGACGAAACTACGTCACGATCTGAAGCAGTGGGTCGAGGCAGGCCGTCGGGTCGGCGGTCGTCGGCGTGGACGTGCCAGCGCTGGTCGGGGCCGCGGAGCCATCGACCGCGAGCAAAGTGCCGCGATCCGGGAGTGGGCCCGTCGTAACGGCCACAACGTCTCGACGCGGGGCCGTATCCCGGCCGACGTCATCGACGCATTCCACGCTGCTACCTGACCAGCCCGCCTGACACTGCGAAAGCCGGACCAGCACCGAACGAGGGCTGGTCCGGCTTTCGCTGATGGCGAACCGATCGCCGGTCAAGCGCGGAAACGTTTTGCCGTTTGACCGCGTTGCTCCCATTACGGCTGTCGCGTAACCGGCCATGTGCGTGCGGCGTAATGGCCGCAAGGTAGGAAGCCCGGCCAGCCGCCCATTACAGTGGATGTCAGGTACGTGCTGTCGTCTGATGTACCGATGGTGAGGGAGAGCAGGTAACCACCGATGTTCGAACGTTTTACCGACCGTGCCCGCAGGGTCGTCGTCCTGGCGCAAGAAGAGGCCCGGATGCTCAACCACAACTACATCGGCACTGAGCACATCCTGTTGGGTCTTATTCACGAGGGCGAAGGCGTAGCCGCTAAGTCGCTGGAGTCGCTGGGCATCTCGCTGGAGGGCGTCCGCAGCCAGGTCGAGGAGATCATCGGCCAGGGCCAGCAGGCCCCGTCAGGGCACATCCCGTTTACTCCGCGCGCCAAGAAGGTGCTCGAGCTGTCTCTGCGCGAGGCGCTGCAGCTGGGCCACAACTACATCGGCACCGAGCACATTCTGCTCGGTTTGATCCGTGAGGGCGAAGGCGTTGCCGCCCAGGTGTTGGTGAAGCTGGGCGCTGAGCTGACCCGGGTGCGCCAGCAGGTGATCCAGCTGCTGTCCGGCTACCAGGGCAAGGAAACGGCCGAGGCCGGGACCGGCGGCCGCGGTGGCGAGTCCGGCAGCCCGTCCACGTCGCTGGTGCTCGACCAGTTCGGTCGCAACCTGACCGCCGCGGCGCTGGAAGGCAAGCTCGACCCGGTCATCGGCCGCGAGAAGGAAATCGAGCGGGTGATGCAGGTGCTGAGCCGGCGCACCAAGAACAACCCGGTGCTGATCGGTGAGCCCGGCGTCGGTAAGACCGCCGTGGTCGAGGGTCTGGCGCAGGCCATCGTGCACGGCGAGGTGCCCGAGACGCTGAAGGACAAGCAGCTCTACACGCTGGACTTGGGATCGTTGGTGGCGGGCAGTCGCTACCGCGGTGACTTCGAGGAGCGCCTGAAGAAGGTGCTCAAGGAGATCAACACCCGCGGCGACATCATCCTGTTCATCGACGAGTTGCACACGCTGGTCGGCGCGGGTGCCGCCGAGGGCGCGATCGACGCGGCGTCGATCCTGAAGCCCAAGCTGGCCCGCGGCGAATTGCAGACGATCGGCGCCACCACGCTCGATGAGTACCGCAAGTACATCGAGAAGGACGCCGCGCTGGAGCGCCGCTTCCAGCCGGTTCAGGTCGGCGAGCCGACGGTGGAGCACACCATCGAGATCCTCAAGGGTCTGCGGGACCGCTACGAGGCGCACCACCGGGTGTCCATCACCGATTCCGCGGTGGTGGCTGCGGCCACCCTGGCCGACCGCTACATCAACGACCGGTTCCTGCCGGACAAAGCCATCGACCTGATCGACGAGGCAGGGGCGCGGATGCGAATCCGGCGGATGACCGCACCGCCAGACCTGCGTGAATTCGACGAGAAGATCGCCGAGGCCCGCCGCGAGAAGGAATCGGCGATCGACGCCCAGGACTTCGAGAAGGCGGCCAGCCTGCGTGACCGCGAAAAGCAACTGGTGGGCCAGCGTGCCGAGCGCGAAAAGCAGTGGCGCTCAGGCGATCTCGACGTAGTCGCCGAGGTCGACGACAACGAGATCGCCGAGGTGCTAGGTAACTGGACCGGCATCCCGGTGGTCAAGCTCACCGAGGCCGAAACTACCCGGCTGTTGCGCATGGAGGACGAGATCCACAAGCGGATCATCGGCCAGGAGGACGCGGTCAAGGCCGTGTCCAAGGCGATCCGCCGTACCCGCGCCGGGCTGAAGGACCCCAAGCGTCCGTCGGGCTCGTTCATCTTCGCCGGCCCGTCCGGTGTGGGTAAGACCGAGCTGTCCAGGGCGCTGGCCAACTTCCTGTTCGGTGACGACGACGCGCTCATCCAGATCGACATGGGCGAATTCCACGACCGGTTCACCGCGTCGCGGTTGTTCGGCGCCCCGCCGGGCTACGTCGGCTACGAGGAGGGCGGCCAGCTGACCGAGAAGGTGCGGCGCAAGCCGTTCTCGGTGGTGCTGTTCGACGAGATCGAGAAGGCGCACCAGGAGATCTACAACAGCCTGTTGCAGGTCCTCGAGGACGGTCGGCTCACCGACGGGCAGGGCCGCACGGTGGACTTCAAGAACACCGTGCTGATCTTCACGTCCAACCTCGGCACCGCCGACATCTCCAAAGCGGTCGGCTTGGGCTTCACCCAGGGCGGCGGTGAGAACGACTACGAGCGGATGAAGCAGAAGGTCAACGACGAGCTGAAGAAGCACTTCCGGCCGGAGTTCCTCAACCGCATCGACGACATCATCGTCTTCCACCAGTTGACTCGCGACGAGATCATCCGGATGGTCGACCTGATGATCGGCCGGGTCGAAAAGCAGCTGAAGAGCAAAGACATGGCGTTGAAGCTCACCGACAAAGCCAAGTCATTGCTGGCCAAGCGTGGCTTCGACCCGGTGCTGGGTGCTCGCCCGTTGCGGCGCACCATCCAGCGGGAGATCGAGGACCAGCTGTCCGAGAAGATCCTGTTCGAGGAGGTCGGTCCGGGCCAGATTGTCACCGTGGACGTCGACAACTGGGACGGCGAGGGCGCCGGAGAGGACGCGAAGTTCACCTTCACCGGTGCCCGCAAGCCGGCCGAGCCCACCGAGCCGGATCTAGCCAAGGCCGGGGCACACGCTGCCGGCGCCCCGGAGACGACCCCGCAATAGTCCGCCTGCCGAGTGGCCAGTTAAGGCACGCTTCTTTTAGAAGTTCCGTGCCGTGACTGGCCACTCGTGCTTACGCAGGTAGCAACGCGAAGACTTGTTTGGCGACCTGCAGCATCCAGCCGGTCACACTCCGCCCGTGATCGCGCGGCCAGTTCAGCTGAAAACTCACCACCCAGGGCTGTCCTGTGCGGTCGACGGCATACCAGCTGAACGTCAGGTCACCCGGTAGCCCACCGGCTTTCGCGCCGACATAGCGCCATTCTTGCGAATCCAGTTTGATCCCCGGAGCGGCCGCCAGGATCTGCCTGACGGGGGCGGCTTTGCCCACCGCACCGGCCTGCAGCGCCACATGCACCCGACAGATGTCCTCGGCGCTGCCGTACCACTCCACGCCGTACCCTGAGGCAGGCACGTGGGCACGCAGTGGATCCGGTTGGTAGACATGGGAATTAGCCTGCTGTAGCAATTGCTCCCGCGCTCGGGGAGTGGCCTGCTTCCACTGCTCCCGCAGATCCGGCTTTCCCCAAGCGACCGTGAACAACTCGTACATGGTCGGAAAGGGCGTCATGGCGGCCGGATCGTGATGGCCTGCCTCGGCCAAAGCGGTCTCGACGGCCTGGGTACCGACCTTCCCGATCAGCATGTCGGTGGCCATGTTGTCGCTGGTGGCGATCATCTTCTCGGCGGCGGTCCGCACCGAAATGTGTGCTCCCACCGGCAGTTCCATCCCCGAACCGACCGCCTTGCCCTTCTCGGTGACGGTCAGCTGATCGTCCCAGGACACCGTTCCGGCCTTGACCGCATTCGCCACGGCGTAGAGCACATACAACTTGAAGATCGACGCCAACGGCAGTGACTGCGCGGTGTTGGTACCGGCCACCCGATCGCATTGCCCGCCGTTGACCTTGGCGACCTGCCACGAGTAACGAGCATCGGTCTTGCTCAATACGGTATCGACGTCGCGCCAAGACGAGATCGTCGGCGCCTGGGTGGTGACATCGAACCCGTCGACCAGCGTGTCGTCGCCGGTGTGTATCCGGATGTCCTGCCGCCCACCGTAGGACGTGATCAGCTGCAGTGTGGCTGCGCCCGCTTTGACGTCGACACCGCTCAGCGTGAACGGGCGGTCCCACCAGAGTGATTCCATGCTGGCCTCGATCGGCTTGACCATGTGCGCCGTGGCGAGGGTGGCGACCCCGATCGGGCCGATCGGCCAGTCGGAGTTGAGCATGTCCAGTGTCTGCTGGGCCCGCAGACCGGCCGGAGTTCTCATGTCGATTTGGCGCCCGGTACCCGCCGCATTGGCCGACGGAGTGGGCGGCGGGGCGCAACCCGGGGCCAGGGCGACAAGCAGCGCGGCGGCCGTCAGTGCCGCGGCGCGGTGCCAGACCTGGCGCCGGCTACGCCTATTTGCCGGATCCGGCAACGTCCAACACAACCTCGAATTCCAGCAGCGATGCGCCGGTCGCTACCGGGTTGGCCCGGTGGCCGGCGTGAGCCTCGATAGCCGGCCCGGTAGCCCACGCCTGGAATGCCTCTTCGGACTCCCACTGCGTCACTACGAAGTACCGGTCTTCGCCCTTGACCGGTCGGAGAAGCTGAAAGCCGAGGAAGCCGGGCGAGTTCTCGACCGCGTGCGCGCGATGAGCAAACCGCTTCTCCAGTTCGGGGCCCGCGTCCGCAGGCACCTCGATTGCGTTGATCTTCACCACTGGCATTCCGTTAGGCTACCGTGCCGCCCATGGCGGCCGATCTGCTCACCCATCGCGGTGGACGGGGTGACCCGGTGGTCTTGGTGCACGGCCTGATGGGCCGGGGAACCACCTGGCCGCGTCAGCTGCCGTGGCTGACCCGCCTGGGTGCGGTCTACACCTACGACGCGCCCTGGCACCGCGGTCGCGACGTCGACGACTCGTACCCGATCAGCACCGAGCGCTTCGTCGCCGACCTTGGTGATGCGGTAGCCGCACTGGGCACACCTGCGCGGCTGGTCGGGCATTCCATGGGCGCGCTGCATTCTTGGTGCTTGGCCGCCGAGCGTCCCGACCTCGTCTCGGCGTTGGTGGTCGAAGACATGGCACCGGACTTCCGCGGCCGCACCACCGGCCCGTGGGAGCCCTGGCTGCACAACCTGCCAGTCGAATTCGACTCTGCCGAACAGGTATTCGCCGAATTCGGGGCGGTCGCAGGCCAGTACTTCCTAGAGGCGTTCGATCGGACCGCGACCGGTTGGCGCCTGCACGGTCACACCTCGCGGTGGATCGAGATCGCGGCCGAATGGGGCACCCGCGACTACTGGGCGCAGTGGCGCGCGGTGCGAGCACCCGTGCTGCTGATCGAGGCCGGCAATTCGGTCACTCCGGCAGGCCAGATGCGTTCGATGAGCGAAAACGCTTACCGGGCAGAGTATTTACATGTGCCCGATGCCGGTCATCTGGTGCACGACGAGGCGCCGCAGGTCTACCGGCAGGCGGTGGAGTCGTTTTTGGTTGCGCCCTAGGCCCCTTCGCCGACCAGAGCGAACCGCCCGTCGATCGTCTGGACCACCAGGCCGTCGGCAAGCAGTGAACTCAGTGCTCGGTCGCGCTGTTCGGTATCCGTCACCCAGGCGACGTCCAGCTCGGCACGGGTGACGGGGAATTCGCTGTCGCGCAGGACATCCAACAGCCGGCCGCGAACTTGCCGGTCCGTTCCCGCGTAAGCCTGCGGGCGTCGTGCCGGACCGTCAGTGGGAGGGTAGCCGGCCTGCCGCCATTGGCACGCGCTGACCGGGCACAGCCCACATCGCGGCGTACGCGCGGTGCACACAATGGCGCCAAGCTCCATCAGTGCCGCTGAAAACCGGTGCGCTGAACCATCATCGGGCAGCAGCGCGGACACGTCGGCGTGATCGCGGACTGCCGACGGTGCGGCGGCGTCGGCACGGCCATGCACCACGCGGGCCACCACCCGGCGGACATTGGTGTCCACCACCGGCACCGGCTGACGGTAGGCGAAGCACGCGATTGCTCGGGCGGTGTAGCTGCCCACCCCGGGCAGCGTCAGCAGGATGTCGACGTCGTCGGGAACCACGTCACCGTGATCGCGAGCGATCACAGTCGCACACTCGTGCAGTCGTTTGGCCCGCCGTGGATAGCCCAGCTTCCCCCACGCACGCACCACGTCGCCCGCAGTGGCCGCCGCCGTGGCCGAGGCCGTGGGCCAGCGCTGTACCCAGTCGCACCAGATCGGCAGCACCCGCGACACCGGCGTTTGCTGCAACATGAACTCGCTGACCAGAATTTGCCATGCGGTGACGCCGGGCTCGCGCCACGGCAGGTCGCGTCGACAACGGTCGTACCAGTCGAGAAGTTCACTTGGCGTTACTGGGGGCTTCATGGCTGTGTGCGGCAGAATATGCGCCATGCCTAATACGAATCCGGTAACCGCATGGAAATCACTCAAAGAGGGTAACGAGCGGTTCGTCGCCGGCCGGCCCGAACACCCCAGCCAAAGTGTTGAGCATCGGGCCAGCCTGGCTAAAGGCCAAAAGCCGACCGTGGCGCTGTTCGGTTGCGGTGACAGCCGGGTGGCCGCGGAGTTGATCTTCGACCAGGGCTTGGGCGACATGTTCGTGGTCCGGACGGCCGGGCACGTGATCGACTCTGCGGTATTGGGCTCGATCGAGTTCGCCGTAGCGGTGCTCGGCGTGCCGCTGATCGTGGTCCTCGGGCACGACAGTTGCGGTGCTGTCAAGGCGACGCTGGCCGCGCTTGATGGCGGCGAGCTGCCCGGCGGCTATGTGCGCGACGTGGTCGAGCGGGTCGCGCCGTCGATCCTGCTCGGCCGCCGTGAAGGCCTCAAACGGGCCGACGAGTTCGAGGCGCGCCATGTGGTTGAGACCGGTGCGCAGCTGGTTGCCCGCTCGACCACTATTTCCGAAGCGGTAGCCGCCGGAGAGCTGGCGATCGTGGGCGCCACCTATCGGCTCGCCGACGGGCGGGTCGTGCTACGCGAGGTCATCGGCGACGTCGGCGACGAGCCCTAAGCCGGATACCGCGGTGTGACGACACCGTGGTCGTAGGCGTACACGATCGCGGCGGCACGGTCGCGCAGGTCCAGCTTGACGAAGATGCGTCCGATGTGGCTTTTCACGGTCAGCTCGGAAATGCATAACTCCTCGGCGATTTCGGCGTTGGAGCGGCCTTGGCCGATCAGCCTGAGCACGTCGCGTTCGCGTGCGGTCACCTCGGCCACGGTCTCGGAGCGATGGTCGCCGGCGACACGGCGATACGTGGTCAGCACTCGGGAAGTGACCGCCGGATCGAGATAGCTGTCGCCCCCGGC
>DASQSQ010000276.1:0-3796 GCA_035642315.1 Mycobacterium sp. | reverse complement strand
CGTCGACGGGTCGGCTGCGCGAGCTATACGAAGCGTGCGGCACCGCGAAACAATCTGCGGCTCAAGGCAAGACCCTTGAGGATCTCGTCGACAACGTGTTTGCGGAAGACCTAACCGATGGCGCGGTTCGCAGGGAATCGATTTGAGCCTTGCCCGTCGAAGTGCGTCACCGTGCCACCCCCTTATCTTGCAGCATCTCGCAGCGCGAGCCGCAATGCCCTCAGGGCGTAGTGCAACCTCGACTTTACGGTGCCTTCAGCAATCTGCAGGTCCTTGGCGATCTGTGCCGTCGTCCACCCCAGGTAGTACGAGCGTCGAATCACGGCGCGGTGCTCGGCAGACAGCTGTGCCATCGCGTCGCCGATCAGCATCCGGTCCAGCGCTGAGTTCATCTCATCGGGGCCGGCGTGCATGGGTGCAGCGGCGCCGTCCAACGACCTGACTTCGTTGCGGAACCGTGAGCTGCGGCGCTCGTCGATAATCATGTTGCGCGCGACGGTGAACAGCCAGGCCCGTGTCGACCGCTCCCTGTCGTCGGTAACCTCTGGGTGCTGCCACGCGCGGAGCAGCGTCTCCTGTACGACGTCCTCGGCGCGGGCCCGATCACCGGTCAGCCGCAGCGCATAGCGCCATAATGCTGCCGCGTGCTCGTCGTAGAGCGCCCGCATCGCCACGACATCCGGCTGCGCCATTACCCATTCTCCTATCGTTGACACGATCGGCTTTAGAGGCGATCGTCAAATGGCTGGTCATGGTGCTCGATCTCCCAGTACGGGTGGTGGATATGCTCTTGGCTTTCACGCTCCGCCATGGACGGTCGTGTCCAAGACTCACTTGCGGCCGCAGAGCGGAAGCGCATGGCCGTTTTGGTGCAGCCGTGCCGGGATCGTCGATCCGATGGCACCTGGTACGACGACGGCGATGCGATTTTCTCCCGTGGTGCTCAACTGAGCAGGTCAGGCTGTTCGGCGGTGATGTCGTCCCAAAGGGGCCGGAAACTGAGCCAGCCGGCGTAGTGCGAGCCGACTTCCTGGCGAGTGAACTCGGCTGTTGCATGATCGATGCTGATCGGCGTGCCGGCGGCCATCGCGGCGAGTTGAGCCTGGCAGGAGCGTTCGAGGGTGATGAACCACCACGCGGCCTCACCCACGCTGTGCCCGCAGGTGATCAACCCGTGATTCTGCAAGATGGCAGCCTTATTCGCGCCGACGGCTGCAGCGATGCGCTGGCCTTCCTCGGCGTAGCCAGCGGGGCCTCCATAACCTGCATACAGGCCGATGTCCTCAAAGAACGCCGCAGCATCCTGTGTGATGGGTGCCAGCGGGACTCCTAGAGAGGCAAATGCCTTGCCATACACCGAGTGTGAGTGAGCGGCGGCCACCACATCCGGGCGAGCCCGGTGCACCGCGGAGTGAATGTAGAAACCGGCCCGATTCACCACGCCGTCGCCCTCAACTACCTCGCCGTGCTCATTGGCGAGCAGTAAGTCCGATACACGGATCTGGTTGAAGCTCATGCCGAAGGGGTTGATCCAAAAGTGGTCGTGATACTCGGGATCGCGTGCGGTGACGTGCCCGGCAACGCCTTCGCTGAATCCGTACTTGCCGAAGAGCCGGAACGTGGCCGCGAGTTCACTTTTGCGCAGCGATCGTTCTTCGGCGGCAGACAGGTTCTCTGGCGGTACCGGCAGGCCGGCGCTACCAGGCTGAAAAACATTGAGTTGTCCGTAGCTTCCAGAGCGTGGAGTCGGGGTCTTGTCGGTTTGTTTTGAAGTGGTCATGGCTTCAAGGTAAACGCGCACAAACGCAACGGGTATAGGCAGATCAACCCGTTCCTACGGTCGTTGGTGTAGTGTTTACACATATGCCTGAGAGCTGGCTGAGTTTGCTGCTCGAGGATGCCTCGGTGGAGGCGATTGACCACCACCGCGATGGCCTGATTCGAGGCGGGACGGATCCCGGTGACGCGCAGCGGCAAGCCGGCGAGGCGCTTCAACTGCTCACGCTGCTCGATGAACGGCGCCGCCGGGCAGCGGAGTTGACAGCGCTAAACGACATCGCTGCCCAATTGACCAGCACACGAGCGGTCGACGAGTTATTACGCCAGATCACCGCGCATGCTCGCCGGTTGTTGGGCGTTGATTTGGCCTACATCGGGGTGGTACACGGTGACGAGTTTGTCTTTGAGGTGACCAGCGGAGCTTTGACATCGCAGCTTGAGGGGCTGCGCGTGCCTCGGACAGCCGGGATGGTGAGTCTCGTGCTCGAACGGGGCGAGCCGATTTGGACTAGTGACTACGCCAGCGACAGGTCTTTTGGTCACGATGAGTTCGACGCCCTTGCCGGCGCCGAACATTTTCGCGCGCTGCTCGGTGTTCCGCTCGGTGTTTCCGGCCGCGTGATCGGAGCACTTTTCGCCTGCAAACGCGCCGAGCGCCGCTTTCACCATGAGGAAGTCGCTTTGCTAGCCGCGCTGGCATCTCACGCGGCGATCGCGATCGACAACGCGGCCACGCTAGAGGAATATCGTGACACCGCGGACAAACTCCACATTGCCAATGATCAGCTGGAGCGCACGTTGGCGTGGCATCGCCAATTGACCGACGTGGTGCTGCGCGGCGGCGGAGTCGAGGAGTTGGTGAAGGAGATCGCCGCGGCGGCCACCGGCCGCGTGATCTTCCTCGACGCAGGCGCGGAACTCCCCGAGGACGTAGCCCGCCGTTCTCCCGCTCTGGCGGGTGCGCTCGCAAGGCTACAGGCTGACCCCGATGCCGCCGAAGGTGTCGGCTTTGTCGGGGACGGGTCAATCCAGTTCGCTGGCATTGTTGCCGACAGGAAACTGCTTGGCGCGTTGGTCCTCCTCGACGGCGATGACCACGGCAGCGATCAGCTGTTGCTTGAAAGGGCCGCGCCGGCCTTGGCGCTGACCATCGTCGAGGAGCGCGCTGTCGCCGATGCGACACGGTTGACTCGGGACGCCATGGTGGTCGATCTGATAAGCCGTCCGGCGTTGGATCGAGTAGCGCTGCGCCAGCGGATGCGCGCCGCCGGACTAGACCCCGCCGGGCGGTACTGCATCGTGGTGGCCCATCCGACCGGCCCGCTTCACTCCGCGTGGCGGCGCGATTCCGCCGCAGCAATGCCCGCGGGCGCGATCGTCGCAGCCGATGGCACACGACTACTCGCCGTGGTGCCGACCAACCGCCCCGACACTCTGGCGCGGCAGTTGAGTGCCCACGGTTCGGATGCCATGACCGCAGGTGTCGCCGGGCCTGCACGCGGCCCAGCGGATCTACACCGCTGTTACCGAGAAGCCGTTGACACCATGAACGCACTGCTGCGGCTGGGTCGCGTCGGCGCCGTGAGTACTGCCGATGAGCTCGGTATCTACCGAATCCTTTTGAATCACACCGGTCGTCGGGAGCTACAGGCACAATTCGACCAGGCACTCGGCGCGGTCATCACCGAACAAAGCCGCCGTCACGTGCCGATGCTAGCCACACTTCGGACATATCTCGACCATGGATGCCGGGCGGCGCCTGCCGCCCGCGCACTCGGCATTCACGTCAATACTCTCTATCAACGCATCTCGGTGCTAGACCGCTTACTCGGCCCCGGGTGGCGGGAACCTCCCCGATCATTGGACCTACACATTCTGCTGCGAGTCTTTCCTGATTCTGGATGAAGCCTAAGCAGCATCCGTCGAACAGCGTTACCGCTGCTAGACGTGGAGCCGATGACGGTGTCTGAGTTCACGACATCGTTCACACCTGTCTCGGGACATCGTGCACACCCAA
>DASQSQ010000275.1:0-5433 GCA_035642315.1 Mycobacterium sp. | reverse complement strand
TCCGCGCGGCGGGTTCCGGCTCGGGCTCGGGATGCGCGGCGGCTTCCTCGGCGTGCGCCTCCTCGGCTGCCGGGGCGGCTTCGGCTTCCGGCTCCGGTGGCGGCGGAGCATCGGTCTCGGTCTTTGTCGACCATGCCGGTCCGTCGGCGCCATACAGCACTAGATTGCGGTCGTCCTGGAGGACGAGCCGGACATTCTTCTTGCCTTTGGTGTCGGTGTGCCACACCGGCTTGTCGGCGGTGTACAGGACGAAGTTGCCGTCGCCCTGCACCTCGGCGCGGACCACGTCCTGGCCGTCGGTCCCCGAGCCCCAGATCGCGTGGCCCCGGGATGCCAGCACCAGGTTCCCGTCGTCCTGCAACGTCAGCGTGTAGGCCCCGTTGCTTGAGGTAAGCGATTCACCCTTGACAAGTTTTTGTCCTCCGGTGAGTGTGTCTGACACTGCAATCCCTCCTCATCATCGCGCCCCGGGCGGGTACCGGCCGGGCGTCACCACAACTGTACGACGAGGCGGAGCTTACTGATCTTGGCTCTGCAGTGGGGCCTTTCGGCTCGCGGTAATAAAAACGCTCGATGAACGACTTCTAACCGCCGGCCCGGCGGCCGCTGACGGCTACCTCGGGCTGGGCGGCCGCGGAAGGCTGCCAGCCCGGGGGGCCCAATATGTAACCCAACCGGTCGCGCAGGCGTGCCGCCGAGCGGAAATCCCGCGCGATAGCCAGATATTCGTGGGTCTGCAGCTTCCAGATGTTGAACGTGTCAACCTGTTTGGTCAACCCGTAGTGCGGACGGAATGTCTCCTGCCGGAAGGTGCCGAACATGCGGTCCCAGAGGATGAAAATTCCGCCGTAGTTCTTATCGAGGTACTCGGGATCCATGCCGTGGTGCACCCGGTGATGCGACGGCGTGTTGAAGACGAACTCGAACGGCGTCCACATTCTGCCGATCCGCTCGGTGTGCACCCAGAACTGGTAGATCAGGTTGATCGAGAAACTCACGAAAACCAGCCAAGGCGGAATTCCCAACAGCGGCAACGGAATCCACATCAGAACCTCGCCACTGTTGTTCCATTTCTGGCGCAGCGCGGTTGCGAAATTGAAGTATTGACTGGAGTGGTGGGCCTGATGGGTCGCCCAGATCAGCCGAACCCGATGCGCGATGCGGTGATAGCAGTAGTACAGCAGATCCACGCCGAGGATCGCGATTACCCATGTGTACCAACGCGTCGGGGGTAGATGCCACGGCGCCAGATACGCATAGATCGCGGCATAGCCGAGCAGGGCAATGAACTTCCAGCCCGCGGTGGTGGCCACCGACACCAGCCCCATCCAGATGCTCGCCCAGGAATCGGCCGTCAGGTAGGCGCCTGAGCCGGGACGCGCGGAGCCGGCGGCTTCCGCGTTGGCTTTTAGCTCAATCTGTTCCAGCTTGCTCGCGGCCGTCCACTCCAGGATCAGCAACAACAGGAAAAACGGAATCGCGAACAACACCGGGTCGCGCATCTGGTCGGGCAGCACGGATAGGAAACCCGCGATCGCGTTCACACCCCACACCCTACGACGCCACGGACCTGTGCTTGAAGACTAGTTCGCGCGGGGCATCGGCTCGTCTTGGTCGCCGGCATACCAGTGCACGGCATGAACGCCTTCGTGCAGAGACAGATCTGCGACGAGCTGTTCCAGCAGGACCGGTGCATGGCGGTCGCAGAGGAGGTACGCGGTCAAGGCGATGCTGTCCTCACCCGTGCGTCCGGTGTGAATGCCGCGCAGCACAAAGTCGCCGCCGGCGGTGTGCTGGACAATCTGCGCGCGCGCAAGCTTTTCAGACTTCGGCCGACAGATCACCTGCAGTTGATACGGCTGGTCGTCCTCGTCCTCCTCCACGACGTTGTCGCGGTCGATCAGGTGGCCCAGCGGCCGCCCCAGCAGGTGAATCGCCACGATGGTGCCGGTAGCGATCAGGGTGTACAGGTAATGCCCGCTTGCCGCGAGCACGCCCACCGCGGCCGAACACCACAGGGTTGCGGCGGTGTTGAGTCCGTGAACGTTGAATCCCTCGCGCAGGATCACGCCACCGCCGAGGAAGCCGACCCCGGACACCACATACGACGCCACCCTGGTGGGACTGCTGTCGTTGGTGACGACCGCATAGAGCACGAATAACGTCGCACCCGTGGCCACCAGCGCATTGGTACGCAGCCCGGCCCTTCGTGCCTGCCACTGTCGCTCAATTCCGATGAGCGCGCCGCAACCGACGCCCATGGCTAAACGCAGCGCGAACTCGGCGATACTCAGCGTCTCCATGACGCGGCTCTCCTTTCATTTGCGCAGGGCTGAGTACCAGTTTGGCTGACGCCGGCGAGATTGCTGCCATCGCCACGGCGGCAACTTTCGGCGGCCATGTTGGATTGGCGGCTCCGCCTCAGCGCGCCAGCGGCAGCATGGGTGGCCTGACGGCGACGTCCTTGACTCGGTGTGTCACCATCTCCCAAGCCGACGGCGCGTAGTGCGTCGTGACTTCCTCGAATCAATCAACGCGAGAAACTGTGATCACGCCCGTGTCGTGGTTGATCGACAGATGGTCACCCGCGGTTTCGTGGACTTCCCGTCCGTTAGCGAGCCGAATTGTGAACATGATGATTTCTCCTCTCACTTTCTCACTGCATCCGATCGACTCAGCGGTCCAACAACGTTAGGCGCTACCGAGTTGAATGGCTTTGACCACCAACAGGATCGCCCCGAGGACGAGATAGCCGCGCAAAGCCAGCATGCCTAGTCGAGTTCCGCTCGACCAGGTGACCGGCTCGAGCAAGGCTAACGGCGGCATCCGCCACGTCGCCCGGTCGGTCTCGGCTGAGAGCTGTTCTGGCATAGATGATTTCGACTGCCGACGCCCAGACCATCGGAGTGCCCCGAAAGCGACTGCGCCGCTGACGCCGAAGCCAAGGACCAGGTTGGTGACGATCGCGACAATGTCGCGGTCGGGGAATACCGTTGTCGCCATCAGTATCCCGGACAGTAGCAACAACACGCCAACGATGACGCTGGCTACCACATTGAGCCACCGCCGATTCACCCACGGGCCCAGGACTTGGCGGTCGTTGCACAACAGCAGCAGAAACACCGTCGCGCTGGGCAGCAGTAATCCGGCCAGCGCTTGCACGCCGGTGGTGATCAACCCCAACGGCGCGCCGGGGATTAGCACGATGGCCGCCGCGATCACGACCATCCCGGTGTAGGAAAAGTAGAACGGTTTGGCGTCCGCGAATCCGCGATGCAGCGAGTGCTTGAGTCCGAATACATCCCCGAAGGCGTAGCTGCTGGACAGGCTCACCGCGGCGGCGCCGATGATCGAGGCGTCAAGCAACACGATTGCGAAGATCGAGCCGAGGGTGTGATTGTGTTGGCCGAGAAGCCGTGCGAGCATGCCGGCGTCGACGAAATTGCCTCGGCTGTGAGTGACGCGAGCGGCCCAATCGCCGGTCATCACCAACGCAGCGGCGCCGATTACCACAACGAAGGCACCGATGGTGGTGTCTGCTCGCTCGTAGCCGATGAAGCGTGGTGTGATGCGCTTGTCGACGATGTTGGACTGCTGGAAGAACAGCTGCCAGGGCGCGACCGTGGTGCCGACTATGGCGATGATCAACAGCACGGCATCCGAGGTGACTCCACCCGTCACACCTGGAATGACAAAGGATTTCGCCGCGTGGCCCAGGTCCGGGTGTGACATCAACAGCATGGGGATCTGTATCAGCGTGATCGCGATGAACACCAACATCGCGCGTTCCCAGCGCCGGAAGCTGCCGGTGCCCATGATGGCGATCAGCGCAACCGCGGCGAACGGGACCACCACATATCTGGGGATGCCAATGTAGTCGGCCGCGAGGGTGACGCCGATGAATTCGGTGACGAGCGTAAGGAAGTTCAACAGGAACAGGTCGCCGACGGAGAACCAGCCCCAGCCGCGGCCGAACCGTTCGTTGATCAGCCGCGCATGCCCGACCCCGGTGACCGCACCGAGCCTGACGACCATCTCCTGATTGACAATCAACACCGGGATCAACAGCAGGAGCACCCACAGCAGGCTGTAGCCGTAGTTCTGTCCGGCCTGCGTGTAGGTCGCGACACCGCCGGCGTCGTTGTCGCCCACCATCACGATCAAGCCGGGCCCGACGATCGCCAGCAGGGTCAGCAGGCGCAGTTTAAGGGTGCGCGGGCGATCGGTATCGCTGATGCTGATCCGACCCAGCGCACCCTCGATGTCTCCGATGTGCGCGCTGTCCAGCACCGCGGTGCGGGGCGTCGCGGTGTGCTCCGCCGGTGGTGCGATGTCGACGATGTCGCGGTCCAGTATGGTCATGACCAGTTACCTCCGTCGATGCTGATTGCCATCGGATCGTCAGTTGCGGAATTCGGTTGCCGCACGGGACGTGGGCCGGGTTCTCGTCGACGCCAGTCCTCGGGAATGGTGGCCTCGAGCACGTCGTCGACCGTGACAACACCCAGCACGTGATCGTTGTCGTCGACGACCGGAATGGCGTGCAGGTTGTAGTCGGCCATCAGTACCGCGATGTCAGCCAGTTCTGCGTCGGGGGCAACCTGGATTGGATCCGAATCCATCAGTGTTGCAACCACATCCGCGGGGTGGGTCTGCAACAGCGCGGTCACTGCCACTACGCCCGCGAGCTGTCCTTGCTCGTTGAGCACATGTATCTGCAGGAGCGCTTCCGGCTCTACGGCTTGGGCGGTGCCGATGAGCGCGAGCGCCTCTCCTGCTGTGGCCCAAATTCCGCACCAGACAATGTCGACGTTCATCAATCCGCCCGCGCTGTCAGGGTTGAAGCCCAACAGGGTGATGACCTTGGTGCGCTGCGGCGCAGGTATCAACTCCAGAACCCAGCGCCTGCGGGACTGACGGAGATCCATGATCGCGTCAGCAGCATCGTCGGCTCGCATCCGGCTGAGCAAGGCCGCCACTTCGGCGTCGGGCATGTCGTCGAGGAGCCGACTGGCCTTGTCCGGTTCGAGCTCCTCGAAAACGTCTGCTTCCAGGTCGGGATATCCGCAAATGCGGTCGAGGATTTCGCCGCCCTCGGCCTTGTTGGCATCTTCGAGTAGGTCGGCGATTTGCGCGGGCTTCAGCGCCGCCACTCGCCCGAAAACACGACGCACGGCAATCGACTGGCCATGTCCGATCAACGGTTCGAACGCCTTCCAATCGCGGGAAGCGTAGCCGCCGGGTGTTTTCAGCAGACCGAACAGACGGGGCGGGCGCCGGGTATCCAGCCGTGCCAGCACCCAGCCCTCTCCGCTGTCTTCGAGTTCAACGTCGTAGGCGCGCACTAACTCACCCGCAGTGACGTCGATCAGCCGATATCCAAGGATGTCAGACCGCAACAGCACCTCACCCTTGCGGCGCTCGAATCGCCGC
>DASQSQ010000274.1:0-2846 GCA_035642315.1 Mycobacterium sp. | reverse complement strand
CGGTAACCGCGCGATCGTGGCATCGGCGAAGGACACAATGTCGCAGTGTACGTACTACCCGTTAACCGTGCCTAACGGCGGGTATTCGCACCAGTTCAGCGGCCATGACACCATAATTGCCGTGCCGAGTACCCCCACCGCAGCCCCACTGGTCGCGATGGTCGGCGGCGGCCAACTCGCCCGGATGACCCACCAGGCCGCGATCGCCCTGGGTCAGAGCCTGCGGGTGCTGGCCGCCGACGCCGACGACCCGGCCGCTCAGGTGAGCCCGGACGTGGTGATCGGCTCACACACCGACCTGGACGATCTGCGCCGCGTCGCCGCCGGGGCCGATGCGCTGACCTTCGACCATGAGCACGTCCCGACCGAGTTGCTCGAGAAGCTGGTCGCCGAAGGCGTCAACGTGGCGCCGCCGCCGGAGGCTTTGATTCACGCGCAGGACAAACTCGTCATGCGGCGACGACTCGAAGCGCTGGGCGCCCCGGTGCCGTGCTACGCGGCGGTGGCAGGGCTTGACGACGTCGACGCGTTCGCGGCGCGTACCGGCGGCCCGATGGTGGTCAAAGCGGTCCGCGGTGGCTACGACGGTCGTGGGGTGCGGATGGCCGCCGACGTGGCACAGGCCCGCGAGATCGCGGGCCAGTATCTGGACGCGCGCGTGCCGGTGTTGGTCGAGGAGCGCGTCGCGATGCGCCGCGAGCTTGCAGCGTTGGTGGCGCGGTCGCCGTTCGGGCAGGGCGCGGCGTGGCCGGTGGTGGAGACGGTTCAGCGCGACGGCGTCTGTGTGCTGGTGATCGCGCCGGCGCCGGCGCTGCCCGACGACGAGGGTGCCGTGGCTCAGCAGCTGGCATTGCGATTGGCCGCCGAACTCGGCGTCGTCGGCGTGCTGGCCGTCGAGCTGTTCGAGACCGTCGATGGGCAGCTGCTGGTCAACGAACTGGCGATGCGGCCGCACAACTCCGGGCACTGGACCATGGACGGGGCGCGGACCAGCCAGTTCGAGCAGCATCTGCGCGCGGTGCTCGACTACCCGCTCGGCGATACCGACGCCACGGTGCCGGTGACGGTGATGGCCAACGTGCTGGGCGCCATGCAAACGCCGACGATGACCGTCGACGAGCGTTTGCACCACCTGTTCGCGCGGATGCCCGATGCGCGGGTTCACCTGTACGGCAAGGGCGAACGACCCGGCCGCAAGATCGGCCACATCAACTTCCTCGGCGACCATGTCGATGAGCTGGCGAATCTCCGCGAGCGCGCCGAGCTGGCGGCACACTGGTTGTCGCACGGGCAGTGGACGGACGGATGGGACCCACACGCATGAGCACGCCGGCGACGATGCAGAGCGAAGCGATGAGGAGGAGCGGCGTCATATGACCCAGCAGCCCCGGGTCGGGGTGATCATGGGCAGCGACAGCGACTGGTCGGTGATGGCCGACGCCGCCGACGCACTGGCCGAGTTCGACGTGCCCTACGAGGTCGGTGTGGTGTCGGCGCACCGCACGCCGCAGCGGATGCTCAACTACGCGCGAAGCGCGGCCGACCGCGGCGTCGAGGTGATCATCGCCGGGGCCGGCGGGGCCGCCCACCTGCCGGGCATGGTGGCCTCGGCCACACCGTTGCCGGTGATCGGTGTCCCGGTGCCGCTGGCGCGGCTCGACGGTCTGGACTCGCTGCTGTCCATCGCGCAGATGCCGGCCGGGGTGCCGGTGGCCACCGTGTCGATCGGGGGAGCGCGCAACGCGGGCCTGTTGGCGGTCCGCATTTTGGCGATCTCGGATCCGGCGCTGCGCGACCGGATCGTCGCGTTCCAGGACCAGCTCGCGGAGTCGGTGCTGGCCAAGGATGCGGCCCTGAAAAAGCGTCAGGGTAAAGTTACCGGCGAGTAGCAAGGAGGCTGAGATGGCTCAGTGGGCTGGAGATGCGTCGTTCGATCTGTTCAAGCTGCCTGAGGAGCACGACGAGTTGCGGGCGGCGATTCGTGCGCTGGCGGAAAAGGAGATCGCCCCGTATGCCGCCGAGGTGGACGAAAACTCTCGGTTCCCCGAAGAGGCGCTGGCGGCGCTGAACGCGTCGGGCTTCAACGCCGTCCACATTCCCGAGGCGTACGGGGGTCAGGGCGCGGACTCGGTGGCGGCCTGCATCGTGATCGAGGAAGTGGCTCGCGTCGACGCCTCTGCCTCGTTGATTCCCGCGGTGAACAAGCTGGGCACCATGGGCCTGATCCTGCAGGGTTCGGAGGATCTGAAGAAGCAGGTATTGCCGTCGCTGGCTTCCGACGGGGCGATGGCGTCGTATGCGTTGAGTGAGCGCGAAGCCGGCAGCGACGCGGCGTCGATGCGGACCCGGGCCAAGGCCGACGGGGATGACTGGATTCTCAACGGCACCAAGTGCTGGATCACCAACGGCGGCAAGTCGACCTGGTACACGGTGATGGCGGTGACCGATCCGGACAAGGGCGCCAACGGCATCTCGGCGTTCATGGTGAAACTGGACGATGAGGGCTTCAGCATCGGCCCCAAGGAAAAGAAAATGGGCATCAAGGGCTCACCGACTACCGAGTTGTACTTCGAGAACTGCCGCATCCCGGGCGATCGGATCATCGGCGAACCAGGGACGGGGTTCAAAACCGCACTGCAGACCCTCGACCACACCCGCCCCACTGTCGGTGCGCAGGCGGTGGGCATCGCGCAGGGCGCGGTGGATGCTGCCGTCGCCTACACCAAGGACCGCAAGCAGTTCGGCAAGTCGATCTCTGAGTTTCAGGGTGTGCAGTTCGAGCTTGCCGACATGGCGATGAAAGTCGAAGCGGCCCGGCTGATGGTGTACAGCGCCGCCGCCCGCGC
>DASQSQ010000273.1:0-2227 GCA_035642315.1 Mycobacterium sp. | reverse complement strand
CGCCGCGTTCTATCTCGCCGAGATCCCCGCCGGCGCGATACCCGAAACGGTCCTGACCCAGTTGGCGACACTCGCCGTAGGAGCCCGGGCATGAACAAAGTGATGCAGTCGGCCCGCGACGCGGTCGCCGACATCACGAGCGGTTCGACGCTGGCCGTGGGCGGATTCGGGCTCTGCGGCATCCCGGACGTGTTGATCGCCGCCATCAACGAGGGTGATGCCACCGACCTGGAGGTGTACTCCAACAACTGCGGAGTCGAAGACTACGGGCTGGGGATCTTGTTGTCCGCGCGCCGGATCCGCCGGGTCACCGCCTCGTACGTCGGGGAGAACAAGGAGTTCGCGCGTCAGTATCTGTCCGGGGAGCTCGAGGTGGAGCTGACGCCGCAAGGCACGCTGGCGGAGAAGCTCCGGGCCGGTGGCGCGGGCATCCCGGCGTTTTTCACCCCGGCCGGGGTGGGCACGCCGGTCTCCGACGGTGGTCTGCCGTGGCGGTATCACGCCGATGGCAGTGTGGCGGTGGCTTCGCCGCCGAAGGAGACGCGCCAGATCCGAGGACGGACCTACGTGCTCGAGGAATCGATCACCGCAGACTTCGCCCTGGTGCACGCCGAGGTGGGGGACACCGAGGGGAACCTGGTGTTCAACAAGACGGCCATGAACTTCAACCCTCTCGCCGCGATGGCGGGGCGGGCGACGATCGCGCAGGTCGAGACACTCGTCGAGCGTGGCGAGATCGATCCGGCGCGGGTGCACCTGCCAGGTGTGTTCGTGCAGCGGGTTGTGCATACCGGTGTGCAGGACAAGCGGATCGAGCGGCGAACGGTCTCGGAGGTTTCGGCATGAGTTGGAGTCGTCACCAGATGGCGGCCCGCGCGGCGGCCGAGATGCGTCCGGGCGAGTACGTGAATCTGGGGATCGGGTTGCCGACGCTGATCCCGAGCTACCTGCCTGACGGGGTGCAGGTGGTGCTGCACTCGGAGAACGGAATCCTCGGCACCGGAGGGTATCCCACCGATGATCAAGTCGACGCGGACCTGATCAACGCCGGTAAGGAAACCGTGACGGTGAACGCAGGCGCCGCGTTCTTCGATTCGGCTCTCTCGTTCGGGATGATCCGTGGCGGCCACATCGACACCGCGGTCCTTGGCGCCATGCAGGTCTCACGAACCGGAGACCTCGCCAACTGGATGGTGCCGGGCAAGATGGTCAAGGGCATGGGCGGAGCGATGGATCTGGTACACGGTGCGGGGCGCGTCATCGTCGTCATGGAACACACCGACCGCGATGGCCGCGCCAAGATCCTCGACGAGTGCACGCTGCCGCTCACCGGGCGAGCAGTGGTGCAACGGATCATCACCAATTTCGCCGTCATCGACGTTGACGATGGCACACTGATCCTCCGCGAGACCGCACCGGGGGTCACCGCAGACGATGTCCAGCGCGCGACAGACACCGACCTCGCCGTCGACATTGACTGCACCGCAGGCGAATTCAGGAGAATCGATGCCTGATACCACCAGTTCTGTCATTGTTGCCAGGGCCCGTACCCCGATGGGCCGCTTGATGGGCTCCTTGAAAGACTTGTCGGGTCCGGATTTGGGTGCGATCGCGATCCGTGGAGCGCTGGCGAAGGCTGGTGTGGGCCCGGAGTTGGTGGAGTACGTGATCATAGGTCAGGTACTCACGGCAGGTGCCGGTCAGATCGCGGCGCGACAGGCAGCGGTGGCGGCAGGGATTCCCATGGGTGCCCGCGCTGACGACCAACAAGGTGTGCCTATCGGGGATCGATGCGATCGCGTTGGCGGATCAGTTGATCGGGGCCGATGAGTTCGACGTGGTTGTTGCCGGCGGTCAGGAATCGATGTCACGGGCCCCCACATGTTTACGAGGTCGCGGGAGGGGTTCAAGTACGCCGATGATCTAGCAAATGCATTCAAGACGCTATATACCGCACTTGACGAGCGAAACATGAGTTATATGCAGGCCACCCTGCAGATGGTCGGCAACGCTATGACCGTCGACGCGTTCAAAGACCTGCTAGAGGAGATCGGCATCCAGGCCAACGTGAAGGACATGTAGGTGTTACGCCGTGGGCGACCATCTGCCCACTCTTCACCGTTCGACCGGTCAGCACTGGCGACACGGGCGTCGTCTTCGCAGCAAGGGCCGCGAGTACTACTACCGGCCCATCACCGCGCCGCCGTCCACAGTGTCGGCGAGGTTC
>DASQSQ010000272.1:0-5956 GCA_035642315.1 Mycobacterium sp. | reverse complement strand
CCGCGGGCGGCGGGCTGCGCGTCGCATCCGCGGGAAAGTGGTTGGCGGCGATGACCTCTTCGGAGGTGGCGTACGTCGACCCGGAGCGGCGAGCATTCGCCGACTTGATGTGGGAACACCGGTTTGGTGATCGGCACACTTCGATGACGGTCCTGGTGTGCGGCGCCGACCCGGCCGAGATCGTCGATGCGTTGAATGGCGCGCTGCTCAACGACGACGAGATGGACCGCCCGCAGACCTGGCGTGGCTATGACGATCCGTTCGGCGACTGGCACGAAGACCCTTGCCATGAAACACCCGATATGGCCGGAGAATTCACTGCACATCGGACCGACGGAGAAGCGCGATGAAACCGGGCGTCCATCCCGACTATCATCCGGTGGTATTCCAAGACGCCACCACCGGCGCCCTGTTTCTCACACGCTCGACGTTGACCAGTTCACGCACCATCGAGTGGGAGACTCCCACCGGTGTACAGACGTATCCGTTAGTGGTGGTTGAGGTGTCCTCTGACTCGCACCCATTCTGGACGGGCACACGGCGCACCCTCGACACCGCCGGACGGGTGGAAAAGTTCCACCGAAGATACGGCCAGCGGGTCAGTCGCGAATAAAGCCTTTGTTGCGCATCAGGAAATCGGCCAGAAACCCGTCATGCGGGATTTCGGGTGCGCCGTAATAGGTCGGGTGGTCGCCGCGGTACACGTTGGCGATCGTCGGCTCGGCGAGCAGAGCGTCGATCAGGTCATCGTCGTTGGTGATCGCGTTGATCACCAACGAATGCCGCAGTGACGCAATACCGTCGGAGCGCGACCACGGCGAGATCCAGACACACGGGAACGGCAGTTCGACGTTGAGCTTGGTGACGTCGGGGTTGGCCAGCAGATGCACAGCCGGACGCAATGCCGCGCAGCCGTCGGTCAGCGCGGTGACCACCTGATCCGCGCCGAGCACCGGGGTGGTTCCTGCGGCCACCGTCGCCAGGTAGTCTGCCAAAGCCGTTGCCTGCTCGATGGTTTGGGTCGGCAGAAGGGCGCGTTCATCTTCGGTCGGTAGCACCGGAATCGCCGATAGCCGTTCGCCGATCGCGTGGGCCAGCTCGGTCGGATCGCCCTCGTACAGCACGGCGGTGGTGTTGACGCACGCGATACCGCCCAGGTTGGCGATCGAGTCGGTGATGACGTCGAGGTAGTCACGCCAGTCCTGGTCGGCGGTGATGAGGATTTTGGCCCGGCCCGGGCCGTTGACCAACACCGTCGGATCGTTGGCGTACAGGTCGACCACGTCTTGACTGCCATAGACCATGGCGAGATCGGCCGCGCGGGTGATCTCGTCGGCCCCGCGATGATCGGTGGGCAGGTACACGGCATCCTCCGGGCGAAATCCCGCTTCCCGCAACGCATGAACCAGCCGGTGCGCGGTGAGCGGCTCGCGCCGTGACGGGCGAATCGCCACCCGGTATCCCAGCGCGAGCGCCTGCGGCCACAGCCCGTGCACACCCGGGCCGTTTCCGGAGGCCAGCACCCCAAACACTTCTCCGCGCCGCACCCATACCGCAGCACCGTCGCGGGTGCGCTCGTCGCGCCAATCAGGCACCGCACCCGCCGGCCGGGCCTGCTGCACCACGCTGAATGCCGAAGCGACCCCGTCGGCGACGCCGCGGGCTCCCGAACGTGTCACCGCGATCGGGACTCCGGAAATACGGCTGGCCAAATCGGCGTAGCTGTCGAAGTCGAGGCCCGCGATCACCCCGGTGGCGAAAGCATCGGCAGCTTTGGCCAACGCGGTCTCGCGTTGGCCCGCGGGCAGCGGCCGGATGTTGCGTTGGGCGTTGACGGTACGCGAAACATAAAGTGGGGGAACGAGACTGAGCTCAGCAACTGCGGCGCCGGCTGTGGTCGTGACGATTTCACGGTTGCGGGTCTGGTATGCGCCGCCCGGACCGAGCGCATCGATGCGCATCAGTAGACGCCTTCGATGACCGGCTCGCCTTCGAAAGCTGCGACGGGCTGTACCTCGCTGAGTGAATCGCCGACTTGGCCCTCGGGTCCCGGCAGCCTGATCGCGCTGTCCCGCTCCAGGTTGTTCGGCAGGAACATGCCCTTGCTGAGATGGTTCATCACGACCTGCCCGCGTTGCCCGTAGGGCACTTCGACGCCGGTGTCAGCGTCCACCACCGAGAAGACGACATAGGGTGTGCGCGGGTCGAAGACAAACGGCTCGCCGTCATCGGTCCGGCGAGTCATCGCCTGGGAAAGAATCATGGTGCTGCCGAACACCATGGTGATCGTCGTATTCGGGAAGATCTCGCGGAGCAAGTCGAGCGTATCGACGTCGACGTGGGCACCGCTGAGCAGAGTGAAGCGGACCTTGTGGTTCACCAGGTTCGCCACCTGGTCGTTGCGTGCGATGGCCTCGAGTAGCGGAGGAGTGGTGTGCAGATTCGCCACGTCTTGGGTCGTAAGGATGTGGACGGTCTGCTCGATGAGATGGTCGACGTACGCCGACACCTCGGAGGTGGCACTGCGGGCGGCAATCTTCTTGACCCAGCGAGGATCCAGGTCGATCGCGTGAAAAACGGAGCCGAGCCGTTCGGACACCAGACGCGAGAAGTAGCCCACCCCGTGCGGCCCACTCGGCATCATGCACACGAAGCCGCGGCCCGGTAGAAAACCGCCGTTGGCGAAGTCCTCGGTCTGCCATTGGATGACTTGCTCAATCCAATCCGGCAGCTGCACAGTCCTTTTCGGCGCACCGGTAGTTCCGCCGGACTCGAAGATCTGCGGCAGTGGCGGCGGGGATCCGTATCCGCGCGGGATCAGCTCTGCAACCGGTACGTTGCGCAGCTCGTTCAGCAGGTTGGGGAACAGCCGCAAATCGGCAAACGTGTGGACATCGGTCAGCGGGTTGAAGTTCAGCGTGCGCGCCGCCCGTAACCAGAACGTGCAGCCGGTGTCGTCACCGAAGTGCCAGGCTATCGCGCTGCGGAGGTACGCCTCGGCGTCGTCGACCGGTGCCGACCGCGGCACATCCAGCAGCGAGAAATCAATATCGGCCATACCACCGATCATGTCGCAGCCCAGATCGCCCGGGCAATCGACAGGCGGCCAATCCGATTCACCGGCAAGGTTTTTCGTGCACCGTTAACCGGGCATACCAGCACAATTAGCCGCCCTGACACCTTGCGGCACCGAACGGCCGCCATTCGCCTTCCGGCTGGGCCAGACGGTCGGCGATCACCGACAGCGTTTCCAGGTTGTGGCCGTATCCGAGGTGGCTGCTGCGCACTTCGACGTTTTCGGTCTCCGGAGCAGGCAAGCTCATGCAGCACTGCCAGGCGACGATGCCGTCGCTTTTGCTGTAGATGCAGGTCGTAGGAACCGACAACGGCTGGGCCCGGCGCGCCAGCGCGGATTCGGAGAGGGACTCGGTGGCGTCGGCGCCGCGGTTGACCAGCCGCCACACCCGCCACGCGGTGCTGGCCTGATGGTTGCCGCGGAACGGGGATCCCAACGTGATCACCGACCGGACATCGTCGGGCAAGGCGCGCGCGAGTTCACGGGCATAGATGCCGCCGGCGCTCCAACCGATGAGACTGACGCGGCGCCCGCCGGTTCGTTTTCGAATGTGGTGCAGGCGCGCGGGCAGTGCCTCCTTCATGCTGGGCCGGTAACCCATGTTGTAACCCAAGCCCCAGTCGTAGACCCGATAGTCCAAGTTGCGCAGGACATTACGAAGCAGGTCCGTCGACTGCGGACCAGCCAGAAATCCGGGCAGCACCAGAACGGGATGGCCGTCGCCGTGCGGCCAGTCGGCCATGCGCCGCATGGCGAGGCGAGCCGCGAGATATTCAGCGCCGGTGCGCCACTCCAGCGCACGCAGCAGATGTCCTGGCAGTGCCGCGTTATCTGCGTCAGGAAGCTGAGCCGGTTGCTGTGCAACAGGTTCAGGAATAGAAGCCATCGAGGGTCTCCTTGTTTTGCTCGGCGACCACGCCGCGTTTGACCTTCAGCGACGGTGTGAGCTGGCCACCTTCGACCGAGAGGTCCTCGTCGAGCACGGCCCACTTCTTGATGGTCTCCCACCGATTCAGGCTGGCGTTGAGCTTCTGGACGTGCTCGTCGATCATGTCGTGCACGGCGTCGGACTTCGTGAGCTCCGCGTAGGGCTTGTCGCCCAGGCCGTTGTCTTTGGCCCACCCGCTGATCGAGTCCGCATCCAGGGTGACCAGAGCGACGGCGAAGTTGCGTCCCTCGCCGAACACCATGAACTGGCTGGCGTACGGGCACAGCGTCGCGAACTTCGCCTCGACCGCCGGCGGCGCGACGTACTTGCCGTTGGACAGCTTGAACAGTTCCTTGATCCGGCCGGTGATGGTCAAGAAGCCATCGTCGTCGAGTTTGCCCTGATCCCCGGTGGACAGCCAGCCGTCGTCGCTGAGCGCTTTGGCGGTGGCGTCATCGAGGTGGTGGTAGCCGGCCATCACGCAATCACTGCGGAACTGGACCTCGCCGGCGTTGCTGATGCGAACCTCGGTGCCCTCGAAGGGCAGACCGACGGTGCCGAGCTTGTAGTTATCGGGGCGGTTGATGAAGCCCGCGCCGGACGACTCGGTGAGCCCGTAGCCCTCCAGGATCAGCAGGCCGGCTGCCTCGAACCATTCGGCGATGTCGCGGTTGAGCGGCGCGGAACCGGACACGAAGAACCGGATCCGCCCGCCGAATACGTCGCGGATCTTGGCGAACACGAGGCCGTCGAACAGCTTCTGCTGTAGTGCCTGATGGGGCCACACGAACTTGCCTTCGCGGCGGCGACGCGCGACCTCTTTGCCCACCGCGAACGCCCGGTTGAACAAGACGGCTTTGGCGCCACTCTGCTGCGTGACGATCTTCGAGTACGCCTTCTCGAAAATCCGCGGCGCGGCTCCCATGAACGTCGGCTTGACCACCCCGGTGTTCTCGACGATCTTGTCAACGCGGCCGTCGATCGCGCTGGCGAAGCCGCAGGCAAGTTGAGTGGCGATCAGCACCTTGCCGAAGGCGTGCGCCAGGGGCAGCCACAGTAGCTGCAAGTCGTCCTCGCGGAGCAGGCCCATGTCCGCGATCACGCCGCCGGTGTACACCCAGGCCTTGTGACGTAGCCGCACTCCTTTGGGTTTGCCCGTCGTCCCCGAGGTGTAGATCAGGGTCGCCAACTGGTCGGCGGTGATCTCCTCGGCGATCGTGCGCAGGCAGGAGGGGTGCTCGGCCAGATACTTCGCGCCCTGGTCTGCAAGGTCGTCCAGAGTGATCACCCAGTCGCCGTCGGCCTTCCCGTCGAAAATCACGACCTTGGCGAGGTTGGGTAACTCGCTTCGCTGCTCGGTGAGCTTCTTCAGCTGCGAGTCGTCTTCGGCGAAGACGATCTTCGAGTCCGAGTCGGCCAGGATGTAGGCGGTGTCCTCGGCGTTCGTGCTGGGGTAGACGGTGGTCGTTGCGCCGCTAGCGCACAAGATCGCCAGATCGGCCAGGATCCACTCCAACCGAGTGGTTGACGCGATGCCGATGCGGTCCTCGGCTGCGATGCCCAGCGACAGCAGTCCGGCGGCCAGGACTTCCACCCGCTGGGCCGCCTGCTGCCAGCTCACCGAGGTCCAGCCGTCTTTGTCGGGGTAGCGGAAGGCTTCTTTTTCTGCCGATGCCTCGACGCGGTTCAGGAACAGCATCGCCAGATTGGCCGCTTGGGTGGACGTCGGGGTGACACTGGTCTGGCTCATCGGTCTTCCTTTTGTGCTGTGGGCAACTTCGCAACATCTGTCTCATGGCGACTCGCTGCGCCCGGCTGCGCCGCGCTTGCGATCGCCATGCAACATCTTTCTCATCGCGACCCGCTGCGCCCGGCTGCGCCGCGCTTGCGATCGCCATGAATCGATCTTGCTGGGAGTGCCCACCGCTAGATGGCCAAAACGCGAATTTGCC
>DASQSQ010000271.1:0-2828 GCA_035642315.1 Mycobacterium sp. | reverse complement strand
TCGCTGATCCCAGCGCTCGAGTCGCGCCTGTAACTCAAGAAGGCCAAGCCCGGCGACCGGAGCGGCGATAAAGAAGCACGCCACCGTAAGTGGATTCATCTCGACCTCCTCCGCTGGTCTCGGGACGCCGGGCGGCCTCCTCGCCCCTAACCTTCCCCATACATCTTTCTTAGGTGACTTTAAGGTACGCCTCAGCAGGTCTTTAGGAAAGACGAATCGCCGGATTTTTCCAAGATGTTCTAGAAAAGTTATCGGCGTCGGCGGCCGACTACCCCGCGCCCGGGGGCAGCATCTGGAACCCGGTCAGAATGGCCTGGCTATCGCGGACATATGTGGGGTTGTCAGGGTCGGCGGCCTGGACCGTGACCGTCGCCGCGTAGTCGTTGCCGGAAAACTCAGCGATCACGATGAGCGTCATGGCCTTGCGGGGCGGAATCTGGCCCACGGCCGGGGCGTCGTAGCTGACGAGCTCAGCCTTGTGGCCGCACAGGGTGGTCTCGGTCGTGCGCATGTTGGTGACGCCGAGACGATCGGACAGCGTCGCGCGTTCCTGATCGAAAATCTTCGGCTGATCTTTGTCGGTGCCGGGTCCGGACTCGAGGGTGACGACGGCGGTGGGCATGAAGCCATTGCCGGCCAGATCCTGATTGCTCATCGCGTAGCGGACGATTTCCGAATCGAGCCCCGACGCGCGCTGCCAGCCAGGCGGCTGCGGGATCCGCAGCACCGGCTCGGCGGGGCTGCGCGACTGGATCGGGGACAGCGGCGCTAGAACCTCTTCGCAGACTGAGCTTTTCGGTGCTGCGACGACGGGGGCCTGGGCGCCGGCGCCGGGACCGGCACCGGGGGTACCGGTCACCACCCTCGCGCAGCCGGGCGCGGCGAACAGTGCCGCTGCCGCGACCGTCGCGGCCAGCACCCACCGCACCCGCATTGCGCCACACCTCGCCTTCACCGTCTTGCCTGTCAAGTGTCCAACATCCGCCAGAGAAACGAGAAGCTCAGCGCCGACTTGAACGCGGTCTGCGCGTTGTCGGCGGCGCCGGCGTGGCCGCCCTCGATGTTCTCGTAATACCAGACCCGATGCCCGGCGGACTCCAATGCCGCCGTCATTTTGCGTGCATGCCCGGGATGCACCCGATCGTCACGGGTCGACGTGGTGATCAGCACCGGCGGGTACTCGATGTCAGCCGAAATATTTTGGTAGGGCGAGTATTCGGCGATGAACTCCCAATCATCCGGATTGTCTGGGTCGCCGTACTCGGCAACCCAGGACGCGCCCGCCAGCAGCAGATGGAAGCGGCGCATGTCCAGCAACGGCACCTGGCAGACCAGCGCACCGAACAACTCCGGGTATTTGGTCAGCATGACGCCCATCAGCAGCCCGCCGTTACTGCCGCCCTGCGCTCCGAGTTGCTGCACGCGTGCGATGCCGCGGTCCACCAAATCGGTTGCCACCGAGGCGAAGTCCTCGGCGACCAAGTGGCGACCCGCGCGCATCGCCTGCGTGTGCCAGCCGGGTCCGTACTCACCACCGCCGCGGATGTTGGCCAGCACAAAGGTGCCGCCGCGCGCCAGCCACAGCCGGCCCAAGACGCCGTCGTATCCGGGGGTGCGCGCCACCTCGAATCCACCGTAGCCGCCCAGCAGTGTCGGGCCCGGGCCAGTCGCATCATGCGGGCGCACAACGAAATAAGGGATCGAGGTGCCATCCTTCGACGTAGCGAAATGCTGCGCGACGGTCATGCCTTCCGCGTCGAAGAAAGCCGGCGCGGATTTGATCTGTTCCAGTGGCCCGTCGACTGCCCCGTGCAACAGCCGCGAGGGCGTAGTGAATCCGCTGGAATCCAAGAAGATTTCGTCACCGGTGTCATCGGCGGCGACGATAACGGTGTTGGTGTTGGCCGGCACGTCTGTCACCGGCCGACGCTGCCAGGTGCCCGGGGTGACGATCTCGACTCGACTGGCCACGTCGGACAGCGTGACGACGACGAGACGATCGCGGGTCCACGCGTAGTGCAGCAGGCTGGTGTGCGCGTCGGGCTCGAACACCACCCGCAACTGAGCTGTACCGGCGAGGAATTCGTCATAGTCGGCCGCCAGCAGCGAGCCCGCCGTGTAGCTGGCGCTGCCGGTGATCCAGTCGGTGCGCAACTCGATCAGCAACCACTGCCGGTGCACCGATATGGACGCGTCGGTGGGCGCGTCGATGCGGATCAGCTCGTCACCGCGCAACTCGTAGACCTGGTCGTTGAAGAAGTCGAGGGCCCGCCGCAGCATCGTCCGCTCGAAGCCCGGCGTGCGGTCGACCCCCGCGGCCACGATGACGTCGCCGGCCGAGCCTTCGAACACGGTCTGCGCATCTTCGACTGGTTGTCCGCGGTGCCAGCGCTTGACGATCCGTGCATAGCCGGATTCGGTGAGCGAGCCTTCGCCGAAATCAGTGCCGATCAGCAGGGTGTCCGGATCGACCCAGCTGGTTTGAGACTTGGCCTCCGCCAACGTGAACCCGTCGTCGACGAATTCGCGTGTGGCCATGTCGAATTCACGCACGATCGCTGCATCCGAGCCGCCACGGGACAGGCTGACCAGGGCTCGGGTGTACTCCGGGTAGATGACATTGGCGCCGGCCCACACCCAGTTCTCGTCGTCGGCGCGAGCCAACTCGTCGACGTCGATCAGCACATCCCAGTCCGGGTTATCGCTGCGGTAGCTGTCCAGTGTGGTCCGTTGCCACAGCCCGCGCGGGTTGGCGGCGTCGCGCCAGAAGTTGTACAGATAGTCGCCGCGACGGCGCACGTACGGGATCCGGGCGTCGGTGTCGAGCA
>DASQSQ010000270.1:0-3140 GCA_035642315.1 Mycobacterium sp. | reverse complement strand
TGGCCGAAGAATACTTGACAGTTGACCAGTTCGTCTTTACCGTGTGACCCGCGTCATAGTGCTGCGGTCCCTGGCCACCTCGACCGACACACCGAGTCCATGACCCACGCGGAGGAGGCACGAGTGGTCCATCCGGATTTGGCGGGGAAGAAAGTCCTAGTCACAGGCGGTGCGAGGGGTCTTGGCGCGGCCATGGCAGCGGCCTTCGCCGAGGCCGGTGCGTCCGTGATGATCGCCGATCTGCTCGACGACGAGGGACGTCAGACGGCTGACGAGATCGCCGGCAAGAACGGGGTCATCACGGGTTTCGTGCACCTTGACGTCCGCGACGACACCTCCTGGCCGGCGGCGGTCAGCGCGACCGTCGACGCCCTCGGCGGGTACGACGTCCACGTCAACAACGCCGGGATCGAGAACTCCGCGCTGCTCGCCGACCTCGACGCCGACCAGCTGACGGCGATGCTGCAGGTCAACATCCTGGGCACCGCGCTGGGAATCAAGCACGCGTTCCGCGCGATGCGACCGGGTGGCAGCCCGGGCGGCGGCGGTGCAATCATCAACATCGCGTCGGTCTCGGCGACGATCGCCTTCCCCGGTATCGCGGGCTACTCGGCTACCAAGTCCGCCGTCGACCGGCTCACCCGGGTTGCGGCGATGGAGGCCGGAAAACTCAGCTACGGCGTGCGGGTGAACTGCGTCTACCCCGGATTGGTGCCCAACGCAATGGGAATCAAGCTGGCCGTCGACCTGACCGGTTTCGGATTGTTCGACAGCCCCGATGCCGCGGTGGCCGCTGTGGTCGAGCAAACGCCGCTGGGCCACCTCGGGGATCCCGCCGACATGGCCGACGCGGTGCTGTTCCTCGCCTCGGACGCGGCTCGCTTCATTACCGGCATCGGGTTGCCGGTCGACGGCGGAATGGGGATGTGACAGCAATGACAAAGCCAGTGGTCGTTGATGGCGCGTCGGGCTACACGGGCCGGCCGATCTGCGAATACCTGCGCGAATACCATGTGCTGCCGTTCCTCGGGGCCGGCCGTAACGGCAAACGCATAGATGAGGTGTACCAGCGAGTTCCGGGGATTGAAACCGCCGATCATTCCCGGCCAAAACGAGACCGGACTCGCACTGCCCTGGGGCGGCACATGTCACCCGGTGTGGTTCAAGGACGACCCGCGAGTGGCAAATGCCAAGGCCGCCAGCGGTGTCTACGACAAGTCGGTGATGAACGGCGTCGTCGACACCTTGAAAAGGTTACCGGAAAAGATCCAACCGCTGGCCCCCGACGAGCAGGCCAAGGCGCTCGGCGACATCGCGGGTTCGGTCCAAGCCGGCATGCCGCCGCGGGACAACCCGCGCGTCAACAGCTCGTTCGATTCGGTGTGGGCGTCGGGCCCGTTGGGCCGGGTGCATTCTGTGCCGCAAGGGAATTGCAACTACAAGCAGACCGGGTTGCTGCGGGCGTATGCCGCCTACTACCTCATCCAGCAGGCGCCACGGCGAATCGGGTTGGCCTCGGCCTGCCAGGCCTTCGGCCACCGCGAACTGCTGGGGGTGCTACGCAGCTTCGGCTTTCGGTTGCGACCCGTCGTGACCCACCACTAGTGACAGGCCACCCACCGACCGAACCGGCCACCAATATCAGGAGGCGACACCATGGTTGCTGAAGGAGAGCTGTTGTGGGTTCCGCAGCCGGACTTCGCCCAGCGGTCAAATGTCAGCTCATTCATCGCATGGCTCAACGAATCCGGGCGCGCCAATGTCGCCGACTATGAACAGCTGCGCCGATGGTCGGTGACACAGATTGAGGACTTCTGGGCCGCCATCTGGTCCTACTTCCGCGTCGAGTCCGCGACTCCCTACAAGCAGGTGCTCGATCAGCGAATCATGCCGGGCGCCAAATGGTTCGAAGGAGCACGAGTCAACTACGCCGAGCACCTGCTGCGGTACGCCCGCATCGCCGACGAGGGTACCCCTGCGTTTCACCACAAGTCCGAAACCCGGCCCCTGGCCCGCATGAGCTGGCGAGACCTGGCCCGCAGCGTGCGCATTGCCGCGACCAAACTGCGCGACCTGGGTATCGGGCCAGGCGATCGGGTCGTATCCTACATGCCGAACGTCGCCGAGACAGCTATCGCGATGATGGCCACCGTCGCGGTTGGCGCGGTGTGGTCGTCGGCCGCACCGGAATTCGGAGAAAAGACCGTCATCGACCGGTTCACCCAGATCGAACCCAAGCTGATCTTCGTCGCCGACGGATACCGCTTCGGCGGCAAGGACTTCGGCCGTGCCGACGCGATACGGCGGATCGTCGCCGCACTACCCTCACTGCACCATCTGGTGTGGCTGCCCTACCTCGATGAGGACGCCGGCCCACCCACCAACTTGAACCCCCTCGGCCTGCCCAAAACGATTACCTGGGCCGACTTCAGCGCCGGCGAGGACATCGGAGAACAGGAATTTCAGTTCGAGCATGTCGAGTACGACCACCCGATCTGGATCGTCTTTTCCTCCGGGACCACCGGCCTGCCCAAGGCCATCGTGCACAGTCACGTCGGGGTGCTGGTCGAGCACCTGAAGCTGATGCATTTTCACCTCGACCTCAAACCCGGTTCCACGATGTTTTTCTACAGCACCACGGGCTGGATGATGTGGAACCTGCTCATGGCCGCGCTGCTGACCGGATCCTCGGTCGTTCTCTACGACGGCAATCCGTCCTATCCCGAGCCGGATTCGCTGTGGGCGCTGGCTGAGGAAACCGGCGCGACGTTCTTCGGCGCCAGCCCGACCTATGTCCAAATGATGGAGAAGGCTGGCCTGGTACCGGGGCAGAAGTTCGATGTGGCCCGACTCGAATCGGTTCTGGTGGCCGGCGCGCCGTCGACGCCGGAAACCTTCGAATGGTGCTACCGCAACATCAAGCCCGACCTCTGGGTCACCTCGCAATCCGGTGGTACCGAGATCTGCAGCGGCTTCGTCGGGGCCGTGCCCACCCTGCCGGTCTACGCCGGGGAGATCCAAACCCGTCTACTCGGAATGGACGTCCACGCCTGGAACGACGACGGCGGCGAGGTACTCGACGAGGTCGGCGAACTCGTCGTGACGAACCCCTTCCCGTCGATGCCCATCCGCTTTTGGAA
>DASQSQ010000269.1:0-5287 GCA_035642315.1 Mycobacterium sp. | reverse complement strand
CGTCACACCGGGCGTGGTGGTCGACGGCAAGCTGGTCACGCACTCACTCGTCGACATCAACCTGGGCATCCGGATCCTTTTGGGCAGTTCGTATTACGACGACTGGACCGAGCAGGAGATGTTCGTCAAGACCGACCCGTTGGGCAACCCGGTCGACCGGCGCCATCCATGGAACCAGCACACCAACCCGCATCCGCAGAAGCGGGACATGGACGGTGGCAACTACAGCTGGGTGATGTCGCCGCGCTGGTTCGACGGCAAGGACCACCTGGCTCTGGACACCGGCGGCGGTCCGCTGGCCCGCCTGTGGTCGACGGCTTTGGACGGCTTGGTGGACATCGGATACGTCAAGTCCACCGGGCATTCGGTGCAGATCAACCTGCCCAAGTCCGCACTGAAGGGGCCGGTCGAATTCGAGTGGAAGATCCCGCAACACGGGTCCAACACCATCGAGCGCGACCGGGCACGGACCTACTTCCAGGCGTACGCCGCGGCATGCGCACTGCACTTCTGCGAGCAGGCGCTCGGCGAAATCCGGGCCGGCCGCACCAAGACCTGGGAGAAGTTCGACGTGCCCAAGGAGGCCATCGGCTGCGGCTTCACCGAGGCGGTGCGCGGAGTGTTGAGCCACCACATGGTGATTCGCGACGGCAAGATCGCCAACTATCACCCATACCCGCCCACCCCGTGGAACGCGAACCCGCGCGACAGCTTCGGTACGCCGGGGCCTTACGAGGACGCGGTACAGGGCCAGCCGATCTTCGAGGAGAACGACCGGGAGCACTTCAAGGGCATCGACATCATGCGCACGGTGCGCAGCTTCGACCCGTGCCTGCCCTGTGGCGTGCACATGTACCTCGGCAAGGGCAAGACACTGGAGCGGCTGCACTCACCGACGCAAACGGCGACCGGGGAGTGATGGATGGCTGATCGCCCCGAGGAGTTGCAGGGGGACGCGCAGTGGCGCTCGGCGGGCGATCGGATCCAGACGCTGCTGGACGCGACGGCGGCCGGTGGGGTGGCCGCGCGTGAGCGTGCTGAGCAGCTGGTTCGCGAAGTAGTTGAGCTCTACGGCGCGGGCCTGTCGCGAATCCTCGCGGCAGTCGGCGATCAGGCGGATCCAGGCATCCTGGACCGCCTAATCGCCGACGACTTGGTGGCCAGCTTGCTGCTCGTGCACGGCCTGCATCCACATGACGTGCACCGCCGGGTGTCCGATGCACTCGACCGGGTCCGGCCCTACCTCGGTTCACATGGCGGGGATGTGCATCTGCTCGACATCGTCGGCGACACCGTGCAGCTTCAGTTCGCCGGCAGCTGCAAGAGCTGTCCGTCGTCGGCGGTCACGCTGGAGCTGGCGGTCGAGGACGCGATTCGGGCTGCCGCCCCGGAGGTTTCGTCAATCGAAGTGGTGGCGCCCGAAGCCGAGGCCGCGCAGGGTTCAGCGGTGATCCCGGCCGAATCGCTGCTGGCGCAGGTTCATTCCAGGTCGTCGACCGACGGCGGCGGCTCGGCCTGGCATCAGGTCCCCGATCTGGCCGACCTTGCCCCCGGCGAAGTCGGCGGGTTCTCGGTGGCCGGCGCCACGGTGCTGGCCTGCCGCGTCGGCGACCAGTTGTACGCCTACCGCGATCACTGTCCGTCCTGCGATGGATCCCTGGCCGGTGCAGCGCTGCACCGGCCAGCCGCCGGCGGCGATCCGGTGCTGCGATGTCCGCGCTGCCGCGCACATTTCGACGTCGTACACGCCGGGGCGGGCCTCGACGACCTGGAAAACGGCGCCGAACGCCACCTCGACCCGATCCCACTGCTGCGTCGCGACGGTGTGCTGTCGATCGCGGTGCCGGCCGAGCCGATGGGCGCACCGGTATGACCACCCCTTACGACGTTCTCGCTCGCCTCACCGGAAACCGGCGCGCGCCGGAGCCCGCCGGAGAACGTTGCGAGATGTGCTCGGAATCGATCGCCGACGAGCACCAGCACGTGGTGAATGTAGCTGGGCGGCAATTGATGTGCGTGTGCCGCGGCTGCTATCTGTTGTTCACCGACGGCCATGCCCAGCTGCGTTACCGCGCGGTCCCGGACCGGTATCTGTCGTTTCCCGATTTCGCGCTTGATCGCCGTACCTGGGAAGCGCTGCAGATCCCCGTTGGGCTGGCGTTCTTCTTCCGCAACTCGGCGCTGGAGCGCACCGTCGGGTTTTACCCGGGTCCGGCCGGCGCAACCGAATCCGAGCTCGACCTCGACGCCTGGAATGCGATCAGCGCCGCCGAACCGAGGGTCGGTCTGCTTGCTGACGACGTCGAGGCTCTGCTGGTGCGCGTGCCCGATGACGCAGAGGGCGCCGCAACGCCGGAGTGCTACCTGGTGCCGATCGACGCCTGCTACGAGTTCGTCGGCGGGCTGCGCACGCGGTGGCGCGGTTTCGACGGCGGGCAGGAAGCGCGGGCGTTCGTGGACGACTTCTTCAGCGCGATCGCCGAACGCTGTGAGGAACAACGATGACTTCGTTCACCGTTGTCGACGTAACCCCCGAGCCGTATGCGATCACGCCGATGCTGACCGCGCACATCGCCGTCTCGGTACCCGGCGACGAGCCGGTGCACGCGATCGCGCTGCGATGTCAGGTCCGTATCGACCCGTTGCGGCGCGGCTACTCCGACGACGAGGCCGCCGGATTGACCGACCTGTTCGGACCGCGGGAACGATGGGCAACCACCCAGCACACCTTCCTGTGGCAACACTGCGCGGCGATGGTCCCCGGATTCACCGGCGCATGCGAGGTCCCGCTCGAGCTGGAATGCACCTACGACTTCGAGGTGACGGCCGCCAAGTATCTGCACGCGCTGCGTGACGGCCTAGTGCCACTGCAGTTCCTGTTCAGCGGAACGGTTTTCATGGCCGGCCAACGCGGGTTCTCGGTGCAGCAAGTGCCGTGGGACTGCGAGGACCGCTACGACATGCCGGTGTCGGTGTGGCGGACCCTGATCCAGCAGCACTACCCCAGCAGCGGATGGGTACGCCTCGGCCACGACACGGTGACAGCCTTGAATACCTACAAGTCGGTGCGCGGACTCTTGAGCCTCGACGACGCGGTCACTGAATTGCTGGCCCACGCTCACGAGGAGGCCCGGTGAGCGCGAACTGGGACCGGGCCCGCACCATCGCCGACGCCGTGCTCTACGAGGGTTACCTGCTTTACCCCTACCGCGCATCCTCGAGCAAGAATCAAACCCGCTGGCAATTCGGGGTTTTAGGTCCGCCCGGAGCGGCTGACGCGGGCATCGGCGAGGATGACAGCCTGTCGGCGCAATTCCTGGTCGAGAGCGCAGAAGGCATCACGTTGGTCGTGCGTTTCCTGCAACTGCAGCACCGTGCCGCCGAGCGCGACACGGGTGGCGGAAACTACGAGCCGGTACCCGAACTGACGACGCCGTCCGGGTCCTGGCTGAGCTGGGACGAGGCCATCGAAGTCGAGTTGCCCTTCGGCCCCTTCGACTTCGCCGACCCGGCCGGATCGTGGACACTGCCGGTGACGGTGCCGTCGGGCAGCGATATCGAAGCGGTCGACAGCGGCAGGTTGATGCGAACCAGGGAGAGTATCTGCGGGGAACTGACCGTCAGTACCGAGCGCATCGACGACCTGAGCCGCGTCACCGTCACAGTTCGCAATACCGCGCCCAGCGTTGAGCAGGCAGGGAAAGACTGGGCGATCGCCACATCCATGATCGGCACCCACGTCATCGCGGAAGTCGTTGGCGGTGAGTTTATTTCGCTGCTGGATCCACCTGACCGCGCGGCGGCCGCGGCCGCGGAATGCCGCCAGCACCGCTGCTTCCCGGTGCTGGCCGGCCCACCGGATGACAACGACCTGCTGCTGGTGTCGCCGATCATCCTCTACGACCACCCCGAGATCGCCGAGCAGAGTGAGGGGGCACTCTACGACTCCACCGAAATCGATGAAATCCTGACGCTGCGGGTGATGACAATGACCGACGACGAGAAGGCACAGGCCCGCGCCACCGACCCGTTGGCAGCGCAGATCATCGACCGCTGCGATGCCATGTCGCCCGAGGCGATGCAACGCCTGCACGGCGTCCTGCGTGATCCACACCTGGGCGCGCCAACCGGCGAGCCGGGCCTGATCCCGGAGATACCCGATGGCGTCGAGTGGTGGGACCCGCTGGCCGACAACGCTGTTCGACCGGATATCGATGCGGTGCTGGTGAACGGTGTGCGGGTATCGCGAGGTAGCCGCGTGCGGTTGCATCCGGGTCGCCGCGCCGACGCGCAAGACCTCTTCTTCGCCGGCAAGACCGCTCGAGTCACCTCGGTGCACGAAGACGTCGACGGCGACCAGCACGTCGGAGTCGTCGTCGACGACGATCCGGCCGCCGACCTGCACGAATGGTACGGCCGTTACCTGTACTTCGCACCCGACGAAGTCGAACCGCTCGAAACCATTACCACGGAAAGGAATTAGACATGGAGATCGTAGGGTGGGTGTTCATCGGCATCCTTGGACTGATGTTGTTCTCGGCAGTGGTGCTTGGCCTGGTGTCCCTTCCAGATGCCAGGCGCTACTTGAAGATTCGACACATGTAGTGGATTCGACCGCGGCGGCATGGCCTCTCGCATCCTGATAGCCGGCATCGGCAACATCTTCCTCGGCGACGACGGTTTCGGTTCCGAGGTGATGCGGCACGTCTGTGGCCGGGTCAACGGCTCGGACGGAGTTCGCGCCACCGATTACGGCATCGGGGGTATGCATCTGGCCTACGACCTGCTCGAGCACTGGGACGCGCTGGTGCTCGTCGACGCGATTCCCAACCGCGGCTCGCCAGGGACGGTGCACGTGTTCGAGGCCGACCACGAATCACCGGATGCCCCCGCGGGTCTGGACGCACACAGCATGGATCCCGTGGCGGTTTTCGCAACCCTTCGCGCCCTGGGCGGCGCTCCCCCTCGGACCATCGTGGTGGGCTGCGAGGTCGCCGACGTCAACGAGGGAATGGGCTTGAGCGAGCCCGTCGAGGCAGCGGTCCCCGAAGCGGTGCGGGCGGTCGACGCTGCCGTGGCGTTGTTGCGCGCCGAGGATAAGGCTCGGGTAGGAGGGGTTTGACTGATGTGTCTGGGGATTCCCGGTCAGGTCGTCCGGATGCTGGACGGCTACAACGACCAACTGGCCCTGGTCGACGTCGTCGGTGAGCAGCGCAAGGTCAACGTCGGCATGCTGCCGGAAGAGACGTTCGCGCCGGGCGATTGGGTGATCATTCACATGGGCTTC
>DASQSQ010000268.1:0-6102 GCA_035642315.1 Mycobacterium sp. | reverse complement strand
ACGATCCCGGTTGTGACCATGAGGCCGGTCTTGACGTGCGTGATGTGCATCGGGCCACCCTTGCCCTTACACGCTCCGGTCGTCCGTCCGAGGTACTCGGCCCACAGTTCGTTCAACGGAACACCCTTGGCCAGCTGGTCGTGCATTCCCCGGTAGGTCGTGACGACATAATCGTGATCGGTGAGGTTGACCGACACCGCGGCTGGGATGACCTCCTGACCGCGCGCTGAGTAGTAGTGGAACGCGTGCCGACCCGACATCAGGACCGAGCGGACCTTCTCGTCGTACTGCCGGATCTTCGACATGATCGAGTAGATCCGTAGCTGAGTAGGACCGTCTGGACCCGACGATCCCGGCTCTGAGACCCTTGGTTTCATGGACATGCGCTAACCAAACTGGGGTAGGGAGCTGCAGGTCATGAGTACCGGTACTCAACTTCATTGGACAGTTCATCGGACCGACTCGGCGCGGTCACGCGCACCAGCTCGTAGAGCGCGGTGCGCGCGTCCGCAACATCGCCGCCGGCTACCAGCATGCGACGAACCGTGACCATCGCCTTCGGCCAGTTGATCGTCACTGCACCTACCAGTCGCCCAGCGCCATCGGCATAGGTAGCAAGGAATTGCCCACGCCGGGGATTGCGGAACGTTTCCAGGTGATACCCGCGGCAATCGCCAGTGCGACCGGCGATCTGGATTCGCCAGTCGTGCTGGTCGCTCCACACGTAGTCCACCGGGTCGTAGTGCTTCATCTCATCCGGATGGCAGATGTTGTAGGCCACGCAGGTGGCCTGCTCCGCTGCGTTGGTCCAGTGTTCGACGCGCCGATGCTCGGCCCCGCCCACGCTGAACCAGCGGGCGACGTCCCCCGCTGCGAACACGTCAATCGTGCCCTCCGCCCGACAGAACTCGCCGCAGACGACGCCATCGTCGAGGACCAGGCCAGAGGACTCAACCACCCCGTGTTCGGCCGCGAGCCGATGCCGACGATGCCGACGTCGGCGCGAATACTCGATCCATCGGTTAGTCCAACCACGATTCCGCCGGGGACGGAGTCGATCCGCTCAACTCCGCATCCGAAGCGCGTCGCGATTCCGTGGACCTGGTGGACCTGGTGGACCTGCGACAGGATTCGGCCGACCTCCTGCCCGACGATGCGACTCATCGGGATGGGGAGCGGGTCCACCATGGTGACCGATAGACCGCGACGGGCGATCGTGGCGGCAACCTCGCAGCCGATGAAACCAGCGCCGATGACGATTACCGACCGCGCACGGTCCAGATCAGCAGTCAGTGCCACCGCATGACGAGCCGTCCGGAGGACGTGAAGGTGCCGGTGCCGCCCCCATGGCGGCCGCCGGGGCCGGACCCCGGTGGCGACAACCAGATGGGTATAGGGAACGAGCGACCCGTCATCGAGGCCGACTCGCCGATCCGAAAGATCCACGTGCACTGCCGTCGCGCCACGGCGCAGGTCGATGCCGTCGGCCACCGCGGCATCCGGTGTCATCAGGCGGATGTCGGCCAGCGTCCTCGACCCGGCCAGCACCGCCTTCGACAGCGGTGGCCGATCGTAGGGCACATCAGGCTCGGCGCCGACGACGACAACGCGCCCGGGGTAGCCCAGGCTCCGCAACGCCTGCGCGGGACGAACACCTGCGAGCGACGCTCCAACGATGACCGCCGTCATTCCTCGACCATGCTCAGCGCGGAGACGGGACAGTTCAGAACGGTTTGGCGCACCCCCGCGCTCTCATCCTCGGTGATGACCGGCTTGAGCACGACGAACGAGTCCGTCGTCGTCGAGATCGAAGACGTGACCGGCGTCTAGCGCACAGTTGCCGTACCCCTGACACAGACCGACGTCGGCCTTGACGACTGGCATTTGGGCTCCTCAGCGCAGCGGGGTGGGCGAGGGCGACAAGCCTGTCGTACCTCGACGAGCGGTCACGGTTGGCTACGCGGTCCCGATCTCGGTGGCTGGTAGCCGGACGTCCTGCTCGTGCGGAAAACGGTCGCCGCTCGAGAGACTCGCCAGGAGTCGGAAGTGCTCGGCGACCACGGCACCACCGGCCCCGCGAAGATCGGCGGGGAAATCGCTGTACGCCATGATGTTTGCAGCTTCCAGCGCGACTTCGTGGCTGGCTTCGACCATGAGCAGCCAGGACTCGGGTGCCTTCTCACCTGACGGCGATCTCCCGTCCGCCGCTGCCTCGCACAGATGTACGCTCAGCACCCGCGGGTCCTCGAGCATGCGAGGTATGAGGGTCTGCGATATCCACCTCCGCAACGCGTTCATGCCGCGTCGTTCCGGCTCGAAGCGCAGTGTCGCGAGGAAGCCCCCCGTCCCCTGACCGGAAGAGTGTGTGACGCGGTACTCCTTGCGGGTCACCGAACGAATCAGCTGATCAGTCCGCCGCGTCCATTCCGTAGGATTCCTGCGACGATCCAGGTAGTACGGGGAGGTAAAGGTGCCCATGTCCTGCACCTCGTAGAGCGTGAAGAACCGCAGCAGCGACGTCGGCGCAGAGCCGACAGCCGCGTACCGTCGGCCGCGGAGGAAGCCCGGGACGCCAACCCGGTCAGGAAGATGCTCGTGGGCGTACCAATGGTTGAAGCTCGGCTCGTCAGCCGCGTCGACACGGAGCCAACCCGCGAGAACGGCTCCCCCGCACAGGGTCGGGAATGACATCACGGGCGACCTTCCCGGCGCGCGCAGACCGGGTTCGTCTGCGGGTCCTGCCACCCTTGCGCATCGCGCTCGGAACTCGGCAGGCGACTCATTGCGACCTAGACACGTAATAGGAACTGGTCTACTACAGCAACTATTGCCGCATGGATCTTGAGTACCAGGTACTCAATCCGGCGGGCTGAACGCACCGGAGACATGATGCGTGGGTGCCGCGAGTCCACTCTCGCCGACCTGATCCACATCAGCACGTCATCACGATGCGAACCATCCCGGGTGGGCGATCGTCGAGAACGTCGAACGCGTGGCCGACGTCATCTAACGGCAGCACGAGACTCACGGAACGGCTGAGGTCGAGAAGGCCGTCCTGTACGAGCCACGTGACGATCCGCAGATCTTCGATCGACGACGAGTAGGAACCGATCAGCCGGATCTCGCGGGTCGTGAGGGCCGCCAGGGTCATCGAGACCGAAAGCGGTTCGTCGACGATCGACCCCAACACGTAACGTCCGCCGCGGTCGAGCGTCCTCAGACCCTCGCTGACCGCCTCCGCCGACCCACTGAGGTCGACGACGGCGGCGGCGAGACCGGCACTGTCACGGATGCGACGGGCAGCCCCGGCGAGGCCGACGAGAACGTTGATGTCGGGGTCAAGATCGAACAGGCGGGCCGCGGTCGCCTCGCTGCGGACGATCGCGGTCAGGCGCACCGACGAATCGACTGCACGAGCAATCTGCAGGACGTGGGTACCGACTCCACCGGCGCCGATGACGATCAACTGCTCCCCCGCCGCGACGCCGGCTGTGGCATACGCGTGGTACGCGGTCGCGACAGCATCGGGAAGTAGGGCTGCCATCGTCGGCGTCACGCCGGCTGCCGGCACGAGGCGCCGAGCCGGCCAGGCGACCTCGTCGGCGAGTCCCCCGTCAGCCTGGATGCCGAGCATTCGCGCCGCCCGACATCGTTGCTCATTGCCGGATTGGCACGACGCGCATGAGCCGCAGGAATCAAGGGGATGGAGAACAACCAGATCTCCGAGTTGAAGCTCACCGATCCCGTCACCGGACGAGAACTCGGTGACCATGCCGACGACCTCGTGGCCCGGGCGCACGGGATACGTCGTGCCTGGCGGTAGGACCATCCCGTGCCGCATGTGGGCATCGGTACCACAGAGTCCGCACGCCACCACTGTCACCCGAGCTTCTCCGGGCCGCAACACCGGCCGATCGCCCCGGCGGATCGACAGGTGGTCGGGGCCGAGTTCGACGTAGCGGATCATGTCCGTCGGTCGAGCAGGGAAGGGAATCTGGGTTCCCGCTTCGCCCGGAAGGCGGCCAATCCTTCTCTCGCGTCAGCCGAGGTGACGACGTCGACGGCGGATTCGATCTCGTCGGCAAGACTCTGATCGGTGACCAGAGTGCTGGCCGTCATCGTCTTCATGGATGCCAGCGCAGCCGGGCTGCGGCCAGCAATCGTCGTGGCAAGTGCCTGCACCTCCTCAGCGAAGACAGCGCTCGCAAAAACCCGTTGGACCAAGCCCATCTCAAGCGCACTGGCGGCACCGAGCACCTCGCCGGTGAACATCAGCCAGCGAGCCCGCCGGGAGCCGACGGCGTCCGGAAGCCGCTTCGAGCCCCCTCCTCCGGGGACCAGCCCGTAACGGATGTGGCCATCGCCGAGCCGTGCGGCGTCGGACGCGACGATGACATCGCACGCCAGCGCGAGTTCGAGCCCGCCGGCCAGCGCTACCCCGTTGATCGCGGCAATCACCGGCTTCGGGCAGCGGCCGATGGACCCGAACGCACGCTGCCAGGATTTAAGCCACGTCCCGAACGACCCGGCGTCATGCGTGAGTTCTCCGGCTTCCAACAGGTCCGCCCCCGCGCAGAAGGCCCGCCCTGCACCGGTGATCACAACAACGCCGACGTGATCGGAGGCCGATGCGTGTTCCATCGCCTGCTCGATCGACTCGAGCAGCTTCGAGTTGAGGGCGTTCATCTCGGCTGGTCGGTTCAACGTCAAAGTCAGGACGCCGGCGGACTCCGAGAGCGACAGCTCATCGCTCATGTCAGCTTGAAGACCTTCCTGGCCGCGTCGCCCCGGAACAGCGCCCGGGCCTCGTCTCGGAGATCGAGTCCGTCGATCTCAGCGAGAGCGTCGGCGTGATCGACGACCGGCCAGTCCGTACCGAAGAGGACCTTTCCCCGTCCACGAGAGTTCGCGAAGCGGACCAGTGCCGGGTCGAGGTACTTCGGCCGGTGTGCCGATGTGCCGATGTACACGTTGGCGTGCTTCCACGCCAACGCGATCATCTCTTCGATCCAGGGCCACCCGGTGTGGGCGGCAACGATCGTGAGTTCGGGAAAGTCCAGTGCGATGTCATCGATCAGGATCGGCTGACCGAGTGCCGATGGCATACGTTCGGCCGAGTGGCCGGCCTGCATGACAACTGGCACTCCGAGTTCGGCGCACTTGGCATAGAACGGGTAGTAGCGGCGGTGGTTGAGCGGCAGCCCATATCCATACGTATGCAGGTGGGCGCCGACGAAGGAGTCACGGCTCATCCACGACTCCAAGCGGGCGACGCCCTTCATACCCTCACGCGGATCGATCCCCACCAGCCCGAAGATGCGACCGGGTGCGGCGGCCGCGACCTCGTGCACCTCCTGCTCGCTGACGTTCCAGATGAGTTGCTTCGTCTGATACGACATCATCTTCGATGACGGAACCAGAACCGCGTCCATGCCGGCGGCGTCAAGACCAGCCACGAAGGCGTCGACACTCTGCCCCTTGATGCGTGGGGCCATGCCCCACCACTCGATGACGGCGGCGATCTCAGGCTGGCCGAACCATTCCCGATCGAGCACCTCGGGCGTGAACAGGTTGCACCAGTAGTCAATTCCGCCCAATGCGCTCCTCCAGTTCGGTGATGTCGGGCCGGGTCGTCGCGCCGCGGCAGCGACCGGCAAGTATTGGGTGCGCCGGGCCCTGATAGAGAACGTCCAGAACGCGTCGGGTGAAACGCCAGTCGCCGTCGTCGCAGACGCACCGGTCGTGGTATTCGCCGAGCAGGACGGCTCCTTCGCTCTTACTCATCGACCATTCGGTGGCGTACACCCGACAGGTCGCGCCGGCCTCTCCCACTTCAACGACGTGGACGCCGCCTACCGTCTGGATGAGCCAATCGAATCGCTCCCGAACCGAGGTCATCAGGTCAAGCACCGCGGGGCGACCCTGGGCCGACAGCGGCCCGGCCGACCATGTGACATCGCTCGTGAAGCACGTCGCCAACTGATCGCGGTCCCAACGATTGACGGCGTCCGCGTAGCGGGCCACGAGGCCGTTGATCGCAATGGTGGTCTTCCAGATGTCAGTCACAGATCGTCGAACACCACGCAGACCTCGGCGTAGCGG
>DASQSQ010000267.1:0-11298 GCA_035642315.1 Mycobacterium sp. | reverse complement strand
GACCACCGAGCGCGAAACCAACCGCAGCCGCTCAACGAAGCTACGCGCCTGCTCGACCGGTATCACCTTGTCGCTGCTGCCGTGAATCACCAAGAACGGCGGGGCGTCCGGGTGTACCCGGGCGATCGGCGAGGCGTTGCGGAACACCTCAGGATGGCGGTCGATCCTGCGCTTGACCACAACTCGCTCGAGGAAATCGACGAACTGCGCCCGCTCGGTGGTCGAACGGTCCTCCCAGTCGTAGCGACCGTAAATTCCCACCACAGCATCTACCGCGGTGTCCGAGCCGGGCGGCAGCTCGGTCTGCATTTCGGGGTCGTTGGCGGTGAGTCCGGCCAACGCGGACAAGTGCCCGCCGGCCGAACAACCCGCTACCGCAATGAAATTGCGGTCACCGCCGAACTTGTCGACATTGGCCCGCGCCCACGCGACAGCGGTCTTCACGTCGGTGATGTGGGATGGCCAGCGGTGGTGGGGCGAAACCCGATATTGGGCCGACAGACACACCCACCCCAATTCGGCCAACTGCGACATCAGCGCATAGCCCTGCAGCTGACGGCCACCGTGCACCCAAGCGCCGCCGGGCACGAAGATCAGCACCGGCGCCGGCCGGACCGGCAAATCCCTGCGACGCCATACGTCCAACAGCTGCGCCGGCTCCTTGCCATAGCGCACCGAGGTGCGGTGCAAGTGGCGACGGTGTTGTCGGGCGCGCCAGAACGGCGGGGTCCGGTCGGGCGCCGGCCACTCGATGTCGAGGTCATTGCCTGACACAACGTCACGCAACGCGGCATCCAAGACCGATTGAGTCTGGTCGCGCTCGGCCTTGCGGGTCTCGCCGATGCCAGGAGTGAGCCATGTCTTCGCCGACGCGGACACGAAACCCGGCGCCAACCGGTAGCCCCACACGCCCATCGCGGTCACGCCGCCGAGTGGCTCCAGGTGCCTGCCGATAATTGGCAGCGAAGCCATCGCATCGCTTAGTGCCAGCATGTAGTCGCCAGGGCGGCCGCGCAGCAACCATCTTGCCCGGGAGGCCATCGTCGGACGTCGCGTCATTTTGGGAGCGTACCCCGCGGGTCCGTCGTCAGACTGGAAACGCCACCGCTTGGTCGGCTGGCAAATGCCAAGCGCAACAAATAGACGACGGCACTGGTCGTGAACATGGCGGCGGTGAGCAGCAGCCACCTACCCAGAAACGGTTGTTGCGTCTGGCCGGTCGCGGCCAGGTAAGTCGACGCACCCTGCCTGATGATGCCGGGCAGAAATACCAGCAGGGTCAGCCCTGACCCGAGGGCCGGTATCCGGAGGTAGTTGCGTACCGATACGCGCGGCTGCCCGACCCGTCGCTGTCCGGCTTCGACCCACAGGATCCGGTCGGCGAGCGCATAGATCGGAAAGAGCAGCAGATCGTGGGCGATTATGGCCGCGGCGAACCAGACCGCGATCGACTGCCACCAGCTGTGCGGATTCCAGAGCGTCATCGGCTTGACGGTGGCCACGACGTAGCCGAGTAGCGCGAACCCGGCTGCCATGGTCAACAGATGCAACGGGTGGTCCCCGTAGACCCTAGAAATGCCGCGGAAAACGCTGCGCCACCGGGACATCTCAGCCTGCCTCGAAGTCGATCGAGGCCACCCATTTGGTGTTGTGCACGCCGGGTAGCGCCGGAACGATGATCCGAGCCGGGTAGCCGTGGTCAAGCGACAGGTCGGCGCCGTTGACGCGTAACGCCAAAAGCGCGTCGGGGTGGGCGATCTGGTTTGCCTGCAGCGTTGCCTGACCGAAGGCGCCGCCACGCTGAAGCGACATCACCCGCGCGGCGCGCGGCGCCGTAACCCCGGCAATGCGGGCCAGGTCGGCCAGCCGCACCCCGCTCCAGGTCTGGGTAGTCGACCAGCCCTCCACACACGCGATCGGCAGCCGCGCGGTGTGCTGCGGCATGCGCGCCAACGCCGCGCGGTCGAGCACCACTGCCGACGCGCCCCCGTGCAGCTTGAGCCGCCACTGCGCGCCCACGCTACGCGGGTCGATGCCGGCGGCAACGGCTGTCTTGTTGACTTGGAAGTCGCCGTCGCGGCTGCGCCCGCGGGGCAGCAGCAACGCCGCGGGACGAAGGAACCCGCCGACGGTTTGACCGGCGGTCAATACCGCCATCAGTAGCGTGCCTGCACCGACCAAACCCAGGGCACCGCGCCGGCTGATCGTCGGGTCCGCCGGATCTACCGAGACCAGCCCCTCCGCGTCAAGCGGTTGTCGACGAGTATTGGAAGTGTTGGTGCGCAGCACTTTTCGAAGTGGTAGCGACCGCAATCCGCTGACCATGCGCGGAATCTTGACCGCGATGTGCATGACGAAGCCGATGATGAACACCCAAGCCCCGAAGTAGTGGGCGGTGTAGAAGCTGAAGCCGAAAACGTAGTCGTATTGGATGTTGAGCACGCCGGTGACGATTTCGAACAGGATCCCGCCGACCAGCATGGCCAACGACAACCGTTCCAGCAGTTGGGCGATCGACGAGATGGGTGGCCACGCGAACAGCCGCGGTATTACCGACCACAGCTTGGCCAACACCACGGGGATGAGGACCAGGCCAAGTCCGACGTGCAGGCCCTGGGTCAGCCGATACAGCCATGACGGCGTGGCGGGCCAGTCGAAGCCGGGCAGCCTCAGCCAGCCGACGTGACCGGGGATGGCCTGGCCGAGCTGCGGCGCATAAGCGACGTAAGAGAGCAGACCGGTGAGGATGACGACCGGCAGCGTCACCAACAGCACCGACCCCAACACCGACGTCAGCCATGGCCCGCGTAGCGGGCTGCGCCAGCTGAACCGCCTGCCGGGGCTCACAATCGCTCACACTACGGCCATGTCGGCGACAATTCGCTCGCCGATGAGATGGACTCCGGCGATCCTGAGCCCAACTTCGCGGGCCAGCATCGCGGCGCTGTCCAGCCCGACCCAGGCCCAGCGAAACCAAGGGCCAACCTGGCGAGACGACTCCAGGCGAATCCAGCTTGCGCGGATACCGATCGACTCGGCGTCGAACTCGGCCACACATCGCCCGCCACGGCCCAGCAACTCCGCGGCGCGACTCAGAATCCGCCGCGGATCACCACCCAAACCGACGTTGCCGTCGATCAGCAAAACCGTTTGCCAATAGCCCATTCCGGGCAGCGGCTGAAAAACGTCACCGAGCAGCGCCGGGGCTCCGCACCGGCCCGCAAGCCGGATTGCGGTGGCCGACCGGTCGACCCCCAGTGCAGGAACACCGCGCCGGATCAAACGCGCAACCAAACGTCCTGGACCGCACCCTAAATCGATCGTCGGGCCATTACACATCGCCACCACGGCGTCATCGAACTGTTCATCGGTGCCACTGCCGCCTAACCACTGGTGCACAGGAAGTATTCGGAGCCCGCCGTCGGAAAGACGGATCCAACATCGCTCTCCGTCGAGTGCCCGCTCGTAAAGGTGGCCCAGCATGTTCCATCGGTACCCGGATCTGTCGCACCCCACACCCAGGTCAAACGCCACCCACGAGGTTCCGGCCGGTTTGCCCGGTCGGCATACTGGACCGATGCCGAGCACCGATTTCCACCCCGATCTGCGCCGAGTCGCCCGCCTGGCCCCACAATCGTTTATCGGTCCGCGCAGCCTGAAGTTCATCCGGACACTGAGCGGCCTGCAGCGCAACAAGACGCCGGACGGCGTCGAGGTGCTCACCCTGGGCTCCGGCGTGGGTGTGCGACTGCACCGGCCGGTCGGTGTCAGCCAACCCGGACCCGCGCTGCTGTGGGTCCACGGCGGCGGGTACGTGATGGGCACCGCCCAGCAGGATGACGCGATGTGCCGCCGCTTCACTCGTGAGCTGGGGATCACCGTTGCCGCGGTGGAGTATCGGCTGGCGCCTGAGCATCCCTACCCCGCACCGCTGGAGGACTGCTACTCGGCGCTGAGCTGGCTGGCGGGTCTGCCCGCGGTCGAACCGGCAAGGGTGGCGATCGGCGGGGCCAGCGCCGGCGGCGGGCTGGCAGCCGCGTTGGCGCTCCTGACTCGTGATCGCGGCGAGTTGACGCCGACCTTCCAGCTGCTGGCCTACCCGATGCTCGACGACCGCAGCGGGGCGGGCCCGAAGAACCCCAACTACCGAATGTGGGGCCCGAAGAGCAACCACTTCGGCTGGGCGGCCTACCTCGGCGATGCAGACCCGCAGATCGCGGTGCCGGCGCGCCGCGACGACCTGAGCGGATTGCCCCCGGCGTGGATCGGCGTCGGCACCCAGGACCTGTTCCATGACGAGGACCTCGCCTACGCCGAGCGCCTCACCGCAGCCGGCGTGCCCTGCCACGTCGAAGTGGTCCCAGGAGCGTTCCACGGTTTCGACCAGGTGGTACCGAAAGCCGCTGTGTCACAGTCATTTTTCGCCAGCCAGTGCGCCAGCCTGCGCGCCGCCCTTGCGCCGACGGGCTGATTGCCGGACCATGCCTACCGGCGCACCATTCTCGGTGAGTGAGGAACAGCGGGCGCTACGCAGCGCGGTCGCCGGCTTGATGGCGCGACATTCCAGCGAAGCGCAAGTGCGGACGTTGATGGCGACCGACACGGGTCTTGACCCCAAGGTGTGGCACGAACTCGCCGCCATGGGTCTGACCGGACTGCTGATCGGCGAGGAACACGGTGGTGTCGGTGCGGGCCCGGTGGAAATGGGCATCGCAATGGAAGAGATGGGCCGGGCATTGCTCGTCAGCCCGTTCCTGTCGACAGCTGTGTTGGTACCCAGCCTGCTGGCCGAGGCCGGCGACGCAGCCGAATGTGCCGGGGTGCTGCCGCGGATCGCGACCGGTGAGCTGATAACCAGCGTCGCCCTCGCGGAGGACGACTCCGCTCGGTTGCCGGCGACGATCGCCACGTCCGCCGGCGCCATCGGCGACGCCTGGCACATCACCGGCTACAAGCATTTCGTGCTCGACGGGCAGTCGGCGGAACTGTTCTATGTGCTGGCTGCAACCGACGCGGGACCCGCCGTGTTCGCGGTCGACGCCGGCGCGACCGGCCTGGACGTGACACCGCTGACCACGGTGGACCTGACCCGTAAGCAGTGCCGCCTGCAATTCGTCGACACCCCAGCACGTTTGATCGGACGACTGGGCACCGGCGTCGAGGTGTTCACCGCAGCACTGGACCGAGCGGCGCTGGCATTGGTGAGTGAGCAGGCCGGCGGCGCGCGGCGCGTGGTCGACATGGCCACCGAATACGCCAAGGCCCGCTACCAGTTCGGCCGAGCGATCGGCAGCTTCCAGGCGGTCAAGCACATGTGCGCCGACATGCTGCTGGAGGCAGAATCGGCGGTGTCGGCGGCACGCTTCGTCGCCGGATCGTTTGCCGCGCACGCACCCTCTCGCGTCGCAGATCTTGCCCTGGCACAAGCGTATTGCTCGGATGCGTTCGTCTTCGCCGCGGCGACGAACATCCAGGTACACGGCGGCATCGGATTCACCTGGGAGCATCCCGCGCACCTGTATCTGCGGCGGGCCCGTAGCGACGCCCAGTTACTGGGCAGCCCGTCGTGGCATCGGGAACGCTATCTGCAGCAGATCGGAGCGACGCTGTGACTGACGACGAACTTCGCGACGAGGTCCGGAAATGGCTGGCGGCCAACTGGACTCCCGGAGTCGATCGCGCCAGCTGGGCCCATCTGGTTGTCGACGCAGGGTGGGCGGTCCCGAGCTGGGAACCAGAGTGGTATGGCCGCGGTCTTTCAGATGCCCAATCCCGTTTGGTCGCTTCGGAATTCGCTGCCGCCGGCGCGCCCGGCTGCGGTCACGACCGCGCGAACCTCTTCGCCTGCACCCTGCACGACGTCGGAACCGACGAGCAGAAGCGACGGCTGATCCCGCCGTCGCTTCGCGGCGAGAGCAAGTGGTGCCTGCTCTACAGCGAGCCCGGTGCGGGATCGGACCTGGCCGGCCTGCGCACTCGCGCCGAGCGCGACGGTGACGAGTGGGTGATCAACGGGCAGAAGGTCTGGACGTCCTTCGCCAAAACCGCCGACTACGGCATGCTGGTGGCGCGAACCGACTGGGATGTGCCTAAACACCAAGGCATCGGCTTCTTCATGCTGCCGATGCGTCAGCCCGGCGTCGAGATCCGGCCGATCCACCAGATCACCGGCGAGTCGGAGTTCAACGAGGTCTTCATCGAAGATGCCCGCGTTCCGGCCGAGAACTTGGTCGGCGAGCTCAACGCCGGATGGTCTGTGCTGCAGACGGCGTTGGGCTATGAGCGCCGGTTCATGGGTGATCTGGCCCGCACCGCGAAGGACAACAAGCGGCCTCGAGCCGAGAAGGCCAATCTTCTTGTCGAATTGGCGCGGGAAGCCGGCCGGCTGGATGACCCCTACATTCGTCAGCAGATCGCGCGCGTGGACGCGCTGGCCACGGTCAACCGCTGGAACACCCAACGGTCCAAGGCCGCCGCGGATCGCAGCGAGGCGGCCACCCTGATGGCACTGGGAAAGATCGCGATGTCGCGGATCCTGCACGAGACTGCCCGCGTCGAAACCGAAATCGTCGGCGCTGAAGCGATGTTGGCCGGGCCGGACAACCCCGTTGGCGACGCGGTGACATTCCGGACGATGAACGCCTACTTCACCTCGATCGGCGGCGGGACCGACCAGATTCAACGCAATATCGTCGGCGAACGCGTGCTGGGCTTGCCGAAAGAGCCTGAGCCGTACCGCAACACACCGTTCCGCGAGCTTCCGCACTGATTCTCCCGCGCTGCGACGCGCCCGGGTCGATGCTTGAACTTTGTCTGCGTTACGCCCATCCTGGCAACGTGACCGGTCGCGAAAAGCCGTCTCGCGGGATTCTTGACGAGGTGGCACGTAAGCTACGTCTGCCCTTCGGAACCCCGGAGTTCATCGACCGGATCATCCGCGGGGGCGTGAACCAGGCTGGGCGACGAACACTGCAGATGCTGTTGACCACCTGGGATGCCACCGGCGGCGGACCGTTCGCCGCCAGCGCGATCGCCACGGCGGGATTGGCCAAGACCGTCGAGATCGCGCAGGGTCTGTTCATCGGCCCGGTCTTCGACCCACTGCTCAAGGCACTCGGGGCCGATCAGGTCACATTGCGCGCCTCGCTGTGCGCCTCGCAAATCGTCGGTGTGGGCATCATGCGCTACGGGGTGCGTGTCGAGCCGATCCATTCCCTGGATGTCGACGCTCTGGTCGACGCGGTGGCACCCACTTTGCAGCGCTACCTCGTCGGCGAAATATCCTGATTTACTCAGCCGCGTAAGCGATTTGCCCGCCGACGATAGTCGCGGCCACCATCCCGGCGTCTGGCTCGTTAAGGGCAGCCCCGGGCGGCACGCTGAGCACGCAAAGGTCGCCCGGCTCTCCCGATTGCAGGGTACGCGCCCGGGCGGGCTGGTCGGGACGACCGAAGAACATCGTCAAAGCCGTTCGCGCCGAAACGCGTTCGTTGGCACTTAGCACGGCTCCGCTCGGTGTGGTGCGGTGCACCGCCGCCCGCATGACCGCCCACGGATCGGGTCGGCCGAACGGCATATCGGTGGACAACGCAACCCGGACGTTGGCCCGAAGCAGCGATGCCAGCCGCCAGAGTTGATCGTGCTCGGCGGCGGGTACGTCGTCGAGGTACTGATCACCACGTTCGGCGACGAAGTTGGGCTGGGTCACCACTGTGACCCCGAGGTCGGCGAGGTCGGTGAGGCAGTCTGAGGGCGCCACGGCGGCATGCTCGATACGGTCGCGCGGGTGGGTGCCGGCTTGGCGCAGCGCGGCGATCGTCACCAGCAGCTGGGCCGCGGTCACGCAGTGGATGGCGACCGGGCCGTCGTAGCGGTGCCGATCGGTGATCCACTCGGCGAGGTGAGCGAGGTTGAGGTCGTCATCGTGCAGAATGCGCTTGCCGGGGGCCAGGCAGTGCACGTTTTGATGCAGTTCCCCCCGCCGGTGCAGCTCGGTCAGCCGCACTATGTCGCTGACGTCGAGATCCGGTGTGGCATCGGTGATTCCGGTGATGCCGTAGCGGCTCAGCCGACCACTGAGGTCAGCCAGGTTGGTTTGGCTGCGTTTCAGCGCATCCGACCACGAGTCGGCGCCGCGCAGCCGGCCGTCGGGATGCCCGGCCAGACCGACCCGGGCCAGACCCGCAGAGTTGAGCATCCACAGCACCCCGCTGCGGTGCTGAATCCGCAGCGGCACGGTCGGGACCATCGCGTCCAGCGCCGCGCGGTCCAGCGGTCCGGCCACCGAATCGTGGTAGCCGACAGCGCGGATCCAGCCGTCGTCGCCGGGTTCGGTGCTCGCCAACACGCCGGCCAGCGCCGCCCGGTCACGCACCTGCGGCGGCCCGACCCGAACCGAGGTCGCGGCGGCCGCCGCGGAGTACAGGTGCACGTGGTGATCGTGTAGTCCGGGCAGCACGGTTCCGCCGGCAGCGTCGTACACGTCCTCGCCGCGTCGCGGGGTCAACGTGTCGGCCACATCGTCGATGCGTGCACCCACCCGCAGGTCGATGGCCACGCCGTCCAGCGTGTTAGCCCGCTGAATCAGCATGGCGCACAGAGTCTCTCGGAGACGATACGGCGCACTGCGGCGTCGTCGGCGCCCAGCGGCGGTGCCGGCGGACTGGGTGGCGGCGGCTGGGGCCGTGTGGCCGTGATGGCGGTGGTCCACGACGTCCGCGGTAGCGCCGCATATCTCGCAGCGATCTGCGCCATCGACACGTCGATCACCTCGTCGCCGCCACGGTGCAGCGACCGCGCTACCGCGCGCACCGCTTCCAGCCCGGTCAACGGGTCGGCGATCGCATCGCCGCAGAACACGGGTCCGCACGTACCGTCTCCGACCAGCCCGCCGGCCACCGCGGCGTCGTCGCCGAATGCCGACCGGTACGGCTGCCCGCGGTAACCCCTGATGCGCAACCAGATTCGACCTGCGCGGCCTGGCACGTCGTCGGCGCTCAGCCCGCGACGCCGCAGCGCCGCGGGGCGCGAGCCCTCGATGACGATGTCGGCAGCGGTGAGCAGTTGGCGCAGCGCGTCCGTGTCGTCATCGAAATCGACAGCGTAGGAGAGTTTTCCGAAGTTCATCCAGTCGAAGAACGCGCGTTCGCCGCTACGGGTGCCGTCGGGCCGGCGGGGGCTTTCCACCTTGACGACGACGGCACCGGCGCGCGCGAGCAACTGCCCGCACAACGGCCCGGCCCACAGCGATGACAGATCGGCCACCAGCAAGCCGTCCACCCGCCGCGCCCGGGCGGCCCTGCCAGACCGTCGCATAACCGGTTGCTCCGCGCTGACTTCCCCCAGCCCCGCCACGGCGATATCGAGCAGCTGGCCGCGCGCGATGACCGCCTCGGCCGAACGCATTGCCGCCCAACCAGACACGGCTGTCCACGGGTCGTCGGGGATCACATCGGTTTCCAGCAGCGCCGGCAGCGCCGCCACGTCATCCGCGCGCGGCAGCGCGATCGCACACCAGCCGTCCGCGGTGGCCAGCAGTCGGGTGGCGCCGCCCGCCGAAACGCGGCCCCCACGGGTCAGGCCGAGGATCGCCGCCCGGCCCGCCAGCACCGTTGCGGCGTCGACCTCGACACCGAGAAGCCGGGCGATATCGTCCGCCACTCGCCGGGCTTCGGTCAGCACAGCGGCGCGCGAGACGTCCGGGTCGCTCTCGGGCGGGCCGGTCAAATAGGCCAGCCCGCTGCCGGCCCAGTCCGACACCCTGACCGCCTGGTCCACGTCCACCATTGTGCGACGCGCCGCCGGGCAGCGGCTTAAAACTGCAGCACGGTGAAACGCCAGTCCAGCACCTCTCGCGGCTCACGGTTTGTTTCGGAGACCGCATGGACTAACGACCGCAGGCCCAGCACGCCGCCGTTGTCGGTCGGCTCCGCAGAGTCGATGTGCAGCTCGCTGTAGAGGGTGTCGCCTTCGTAGACCGGGCCGGTGTGGTCGCAGGACTGCCAGCCCAGCACCGTCGCCACGTTGGGCAGCAGCCGACTGGCTTGCGCCAGCGCCAAGCCGATGGTGTGCCCGCCGTAGACCAGCCGACGTCCGCCGATACGCGAATCATGGTGAACTTCAGCAATATTCAGAGTCAGACGAGCTAACTCCGGTGCGCTGCTGACCACATCGGCACTCCCTCGCAGCACCGTGCCCGCCAGGCCGACATCGAAGTGCGGCCCGGGGATGCGCTCGCGGAACACGTCGCCGTCCCATTCGTCGACAGCCGACGGCGGCGGACCCAGGTCGGCGCCGACTTTCGACAGATCGTCGGCGTGCTGGGCGTCGTTCGGGCCGGCGCCCGGGCTCAATGGCAGCATCGCGCAGCGGTAAAAGTCCAGGATCAGCCGATCGGCCTGGTCGATGGTGGTCATCCGCAGCGCCACCAGCCCGGTCGGCGCCCGGTCCGGCTTGGCGGCGTTCTTCTTCAAGCCGACCACCTCGGTGCGGGTGAACAGCGTGTCGCCGATAGCCGGGAATCGGTAGAAGACCAGCCCGCGGTAGAACAGGTTCGCCTTCACATGCTGGGTCACCAGCGTCGACTGCCCGATCGCCACGTCGCAGACGAGGCCGGGGTGGGCCAGCGGCGCGCTCAGCCGGGTGACCGCCGCCGACAGCTCGGCGTCCAGCGGCAATCGCAACCGGTCGCCGAGGATGCTCTGGTGAACCGCCGCCAGCCCAGGGGTCAACGTCATCGCCGGTGCCCCGGCGAACACCTGCCCGGCCCGCAGTTCGTCGAAGTAGGGACCGACGGTCATCGTTGCCGGTTTTCCGGGCATGCCAACATGACCGTATGAATCGCGCCGGCGACGATGCAGAGCGAAGCGATGAGGAGGAGCGGCGCATGGGCGGAGGGCTCAACGACGACGAGGCGATGCTGGTCGAGACGGTGCGTCAGTTCGTCGACAAAGAGGTCAAGCCGACGGTCCGTGAGCGGGAGCATGCCAACGAGTATCCCGAAGCGTGGATCGAGCAGATGAAGCGCATCGGCATCTACGGGCTGGCCATCCCCGAGGAGTACGGCGGCGCGCCGGTGTCGATGCCGTGCTACGTGCTGGTCACCCAGGAGTTGGCGCGCGGCTGGATGAGCCTGGCCGGCGCGATGGGCGGGCACACCGTAGTGGCCAAGCTGCTCACCCTGTTCGGCACCGAAGAGCAGAAGCAGCGGTACTTGCCGCCGATGGCCAGCGGCGAGCTGCGGGCAACGATGGCGCTCACCGAGCCCGGCGGTGGCAGCGATCTGCAGAACATGTCGAC
>DASQSQ010000266.1:0-9376 GCA_035642315.1 Mycobacterium sp. | reverse complement strand
CATCCGGTCCATCTGATCGTGGTCGGCGCCCGACAGCAGGAACAAAAACTGGGCGTAGCTGGACTTGAGCACGGCGCGCCGGTTGATCAGTCCCTGGTCGAAGAAAGGTTTGCTGAACGCCAGGGTGCTGGACTTGGCGATGATGGTGTTGTCGAGATCGAAAAAGGCGGCGGTGCGCGGGCTGGAACCGGTTCTTGTTGATGATGTTTGCTGGTCAGCGGCCGAGTTCGAGGCGGTCACCGCCCCAGCATAGGGGCACCGTGTGGCAAACCGCGAGGTGGCCCACAAAACGCCCGGTCAACACGGTTTCGGTAGCTCGTGACGGCCGCAGGTGCAGGCATAACACGACGAAATCCCATGCGCGCAACTTCAAACAGCTCTTGCGCCGGGCAATGCTGTCATGTGTATAGTAAGCAGTACTCGGCTTAGCCGAGGGTGTATCAGCCCGACCCCCCGGGGCTGATACACGACGACCCTCGCCTCCTCCCCCCCTGGCGGGGGTCGTCCCTTTTCTCGGGTAAGTTCTTCGCCGATTTTGCCGGTTACCGGCCGCGAGCTGTCCACAGATCCGGCTTTGTCCACAAATCCGCGTTTGCGGCTGGCGGCGCGGCGGGCCGCCCAGGCACGGTGGGCCAATGACCACCCCTACCGGCACTGGCGGCGCCCGCGGACTCCTGGCTTTCGTGGCGAGGCCCGCGCTCCGCGACGAGGTCGACCGGATCGCGGCGGCCGTTGGTGTGCGGGTCGTCCATGCCGGCAGCACATCACCGATCACAAGGAAAGCGTGGTCGGCAGCCGCGGCGATAGTGCTCGACGAGGCCGCGGCCGAAGGATGTGCCTGCGCCCGACTGCCCCGCCGCGCACACGTCGTCGTGGTGACGGACACCGAACCGGCGTCAGCGACATGGGCTGCGGCCGTCGAAGTGGGCGCCCGGCACGTGCTTCGGTTGCCCGCGCAAGAACGGGATCTGGTCCGCGAGCTCGCCGATGCCGGCGAATCCGCGCGTGGCGACGGCGCCCTGGGCGACGTGGTCGCGGTTATCGGTGGGCGCGGCGGTGCGGGTGCGTCGCTGTTCGCTGCCGCATTGGCACACGTTGCCAACGAGCCATTGCTGGTCGACCTGGATCCCTGGGGTGGTGGCATCGACCTGCTGATGGGCGGCGAAACCGCTCCGGGCGTTCGCTGGCCCGACCTGGCGTTGCAAGGCGGACGGCTGAATTGGTCGGCGGTGCGCGAGGCACTGCCGCGCCACCGCGGGATCTGCATGCTGTCGGGCACCCGCCTTGGATACGAATTGGATGCCGTGGCTGTGGATGCCGTCGTCGATGCCGGCCGCCGTGGCGGGGCGACGGTGGTGTGCGACCTGCCGCGTCGGCTGACCGACGCTGCTCAAACCGCCTTGGATACAGCTGATCTCGTTGTCTTGGTCAGTCCGTGCGACGTGCGGGCTTGCGCGGCCACGGCGACGATCGCTGCGGTGCTCACCGGAATCAATCCCAATGTCGGGCTGGTCGTTCGGGGTCCGTCGCCGGGCGGGCTGCGGGCGGAGGAGGTGGCGGAGATAGCCGGCTTACCGCTGCTGACGTCGATGAGGCCGTACCCGCGGCTGGCCGAGCAACTCGAACACGGCGGTCTCCGGTTCGGGCGGCGCTCCGCGCTGGCGGCGGCGGCCCGCCGGGTGCTGGCTGTGCTGCCTGCACGCCCAGCGACCCGGGTGGAAGGCAGGGCGGCATGACCGGTTCGCTCATCGATCGGGTCCGTGAGCGGCTGGCGACCGAATCCGCTCCGCTGCGCCCCATGGTGGTGGCCGACGCGATCCGGGCCGAATCCGGTGGGGTGCTGGGCGATACCGAGCTGCTGAGCAATCTTCGAGTGCTGCAGACCGAGCTGACCGGCGCTGGGATCCTCGAGCCACTGCTGTGTGCGGACGGCACCACCGATGTGTTGGTCACCGGTCCGGACGCGGTGTGGGTCGACGACGGAAACGGGCTGCGGCGCACCGATGTTCAGTTCACCGACGAAGCCGCGGTGCGGCGCTTGGCGCAGCGGCTGGCGCTGGCGGCAGGGCGCCGCCTCGACGATGCGCAACCCTGGGTGGACGGTCAGCTGACCGGTGTGGGCGCCGGAGGCTTCGCGGTCCGGCTGCACGCCGTGCTGCCGCCGATCGCGGTCGGCGGCACCTGCGTGTCGTTGCGGGTGTTGCGGCCGGCCACCCAAGATTTGTCCGCCCTGATCGCAGCGGGCGCCATCGCGCCGACCGCTGCCGCACTGCTCGCTGACATCATCGCCGCCAGGTTGGCGTTTCTGGTGTCCGGCGGCACCGGAGCGGGCAAAACGACACTGCTGTCGGCGATGCTGAACGCGGTCGCGCCGGACGAGCGGATCGTGTGCGTCGAGGACGCCGCTGAACTGGCGCCGCCGCATCCGCATCTGGTCAGACTGGTCGCTAGGTGCGCGAACGTCGAAGGCGTCGGCGAAGTCACGGTCCGCCAACTCGTCCGGGAGGCGTTGCGGATGCGGCCGGACCGCATCGTCGTCGGCGAGGTCCGCGGCGCCGAAGTGGTCGATCTGCTGGCGGCGCTCAACACCGGGCACGACGGCGGCGCGGGCACAGTGCATGCCAACAATCCGGGTGAGGTCCCCGCTCGCTTGGAGGCGTTGGGCGCTCTCGGCGGCCTGGATCGTGGTGCGCTGCACAGTCAACTGGCTGCGGCGGTTCAGGTGCTGCTACACGTTGACCGCGATCGCGGGGGGCGGCGACGGCTCAGCGAAATCGCGGTGCTGCGTCAAGTCGACGGGAGGGTCGGCGCGGTCACCGTGTGGCACGCCGACCGCGGACTGACCGACGAGGCCGCCGGCTTGCGCCGGCTGTTGCAAAGCCGGACACCCAGATGACGGCTTCGGCGGCAGCACTGGCGTTGTCGGCGTCTCTGCTCGTGTCACCGTCATCGCCACGTCGACGACTTGCTCGCCGCGGCCCAGCCTCCAGCCGGTCGACGGCTCGGGCAGCAGGATGGTTCGCCGCGTGCGTGGGAGCAGTCGGCTTCGTATTGCTGCCGCTCACAACGGTTCTGGCCGCTGCGATGTTCGTCGCAACGGCAAGCTTGCGCTATCGTCGCCGTCGCCGTAGCCGTCTGGGAACGGCTGAGAGCCGGGAGCTGGAAACCGCGATCGATGTGTTGGTGGGTGAACTGCGGGTCGGGGCGCACCCGGCCCAGGCCTTCGCCGTGGCGGCGGACGAAACAGCCGGGCCGGTCGCGGACTCGTGTCGTGCGGTGGCGGCGCGCGCCCGCTTGGGCGCCGACGTCACCGGCGGTTTGCGAAGCGTCGCCCAGAACTCGGCGTTGCCCGCGCAATGGGCACGGCTGGCGGTGTGCTGGCAGCTGGCAGCCGAACACGGCCTTGCGATGTCCACCCTGATGCGCGCGGCCCAACGCGATATCGTTGAGCGACAACGATTTTCAGGGCAGGTGATGTCCGCTATGGCTGGCGCCCGCGCCACCGCGGCGATCCTGGCGGGCCTGCCGGTGCTGTCGGTGGTTCTCGGTCAACTCATCGGGGCGGACCCGGTGGCTTTCCTGCTGGCCGGACACGTCGGCGGCTGGCTGCTGGTGGTCGGGGTGACGCTGGTCTGCGGCGGCTTGCTCTGGTCGGACCGCATCACCGACCGGGCGGCGTCGTGAGCACTGCTGCGCTGCTGTTGGCCGCCGCGCTGTTGAGTGGCGTCCGGCCGTCGAGGGTGCGGGCGCGGGCCACGATGGCGTTGCGCGCACCCGCCACTCCACGCCGGCCGATGCGTGGCCCGGATCCGCTGGCGGTCGCTTCGAGCCTGGATGTACTGGCCGTCTGTCTGGCGGCGGGCATGGCGGTGTCGACCGCTGCGGCGGCGACTGCGCCGTCGGCGCCGCCGTTGCTGGCCCGGGTGCTGCGTCGCGCCGCCGATCTGCTGGCGCTGGGCGCCGACCCCGCCGTTGCCTGGTCGGCGCCACCCGATCTGTCGCCCGGTTCGCTCGATCCGCAGACCGATGCGTTGCTGCGGCTGGCGCGACGGTCATCGGCCTCGGGGGTGGCGCTCGCCGAGGCGGTGGCCGCGCTTGCCACGCAGTGTCGTCAGGACGCCGCACACGTGGCCGCGGCGACTGCCGAGCGCGCCGGGGTGCTGATCGCCGGCCCGCTGGGACTGTGTTTCCTTCCCGCGTTCGTGTGCTTGGGCATTGTTCCGGTGGTGGCCGGACTGGCCGGTGACCTACTGCAATCGGGCTTGTTGTGAACAGAGGAGGGAAAAATGAGATCAACCAACATGTTTCGGACGCTACGAGCGCGCGCGACCCTGTTGGCGATAGACGAGGCCGGGATGTCGACGGTCGAATACGCGATCGGGACGATCGCGGCGGCGGCGTTCGCTGCGATCCTCTACTCGGTTGTCACCGGCGACTCCATCGTCTCGGCGTTGACCAACATCATCGCCCGCGCGCTCAACACCAAGGCGTAGGAGCCGATGTCGGCGCGAGCACCGTCGAGGCGGCACTGGGCGTCGTCACGCTGGTCGCGGTGCTGGTGTTGTGCCTGGCCGGGGTCACGGCGGTCTCGATGCAGGTCCGCTGCATCGACGCCGCCCGCGAAGCCGCCCGGCTGGCCGCACGCGGTGATGAGCGTTCGGCGGTCACCGCCGCCCGCGGTATCGCGCCAGGAGGCGCCCTGGTGCAACTGCGCCGCGACGGCGGGTTCGTCGTCGCGACGGTCACCGCCCGGTCGAATCTGCTGCCCACGCTGGGCATCGGCGCTACCGGTGTCTCGGCGGTGGAGCCGCCGCAATGAACGGGGATCAGCCACCGTAATCGCGGCCGCGATGGTCGCCGTGCTGTTGTCCGTCACCGGCAGCAGCGCGTATCTGGGCGCTGCGGTGGTGGCGCGCCACCGCGCTCAGGCGGCGGCGGATCTGGCCGCGCTGGCCGCAGCCGCGGGGCTGGCAGCCGGACCCAACACAGCGTGCGTGCAGGCGAAAGCGGTGGCCCGCCAGATGCGGGTAAACACCACCGGCTGCGCCGTGGAGGATCTGGACGTCGTCGTCACAACCGAGGTGCGCCTTGCCGTCGGCGGATGGGGTAACGCGCGGGCCGCTGCTCGTGCCGGCCCGGCCGATAGGGCTTAGTCGCCGGCTGGATCGGAATCCGGCAGCCCGGCGTCGGCGAGTTCGCTTGCCGTCGGCAACCGCAAGCAGACCAGTCCGGCGAACGTCTCGTGCTCGACTTCAACCCGGTTGACCGTCACATGCACCGGAACCCACTCGCCGTCGTGACCCGGCATGCGCAGCACCCCGCTGGTGGCCCCGCCGATGAACTCCGCGGTCATCGCCGCCATCCGCGCCTCGTCGCTGGGATGCATCCGTGGGGCGTCGGCCTCGACACGCCGCCAGTCATAGAACGGGCAAGGCTCGTCGAGCCATTTCAACAGGGTCCAGCTACTCGGATCGAACAACGCCCGGTGCACACCGGGCTGTGCCAACCCGTGCAGGATCCGCTGCGCGAGCCGATCGGCCGGCCGCGCCGGGTCGGCCGGGTCGGCGCGCCAGTTCATCCCCCGTGCGATCACGTGGTCGCGGCCATGCGGCCCCGGTTCGAGTGCGTTGCGGGCGACAAAGCTGACCCTGATGGGATTGCCCTGCCAATCGGTGCTGTCCCAGGTGTCGCACAGGGTGTGTCCTGGTTCCGGGTTGACCACGGCCGCGAGCGCCTTGCCCTCGTTGGGCTTGAGATCGCCGCCCGGCCAGATGTCCGCAAACGCGCGACGCTGCGGATCTTCGACCTCGAGATTCCGGCCGATGTTAACCAGCGACTCCGGTGTATCGGTGGCCACCCCGAGGGTCATGTCCCACTTCAGCGGGCCCGGGATCGGCCGCTCCGGCGGTTCGGCCTCAGCCGGTCCGATCCAGATATGCACACCGTGCATGCGGCCGTCGGACATCAACACCGGCTCGGTGCGGATCACCCGGCGGCTTTTGGGTGTGATGCTGACCATGCTTTGGCTGGTTTGCAGCGACTCCGCGATCGCGGTCTGGATGGCGGCAAGATTCGGATTTCGCCGCAGGAACGTGGTAATCGGCACGAGGTTTTTCAATTGACGGCCCAGCGCCACTACTGCAGGTTCGTTGCCCAGCGTTTCCACCAGCAGCCAGTCGCGGGCCATGCCTGGACATTTTACCGGTCATGCAACGTATAACTCGTTGCCTCACTGCCCAATCCGCTGAAGTTCGATCACGGTCAACCTAAGGGTGACGTTGATACGTTAGGCGGTGACTTGCACAGGTCATCGCGGTTGGGTATTTTGCTGCTGCGCCCACTGGGATTGCGAACGGATTGCGACGTCCAACCGTTCGCCGCACTGCTTCGGAATTACGGCACGTGCGCGTTTCTTCAGAAGCGAGGAAATGCGTTTTCATGGCCGCTGCTACGAAGAATGCCATATGGAAGTCGACCGTTCGAGGGGTCGGTCGTCATCCGTATGCCTGACTTTCGTGAGCCAGCGCGCCGAGGACCAAGCGCAAGACGCGCACAGCCCCCGCCTTATCCAGTGGTTCGTTGCCGCTGCCGCATTTCGGTGACTGCACGCAGGACGGGCATCCCGACGGACATTCACACGCCTCGATAGCGGCAGCGGTGGCACCCAGCCAGGTGCTTGCCCGGCGGAAACCCTGCTCGGCGAAGCCCGCCCCGCCCGGATAGCCGTCGTAGACGAACACACTGGGCAGTCCATCGGACTCGGGACCCACCGCGGTGGACAACCCGCCGATGTCGCCTCGGTCGCAGCTGGCGACCAGCGGCAGCAGTCCGATCGCGGCGTGCTCGGCGGCGTGTAACGATCCGGGAATCTGCAGGGCATCAATCCCGTTGCTGTGCAATGCTTCTGGGGTGATGGTGTACATCACGGCGGTGGTGGCCAGGGTGTGAGCCGGCATATCGAGCTCGATGAAATCGATGACCTCGCCGGTCAGCCGGCGGCGCAGGTAGCCGACGACCTGACTGGTGACGCTGACGGGTACCAGGCCCAGCGTGACGGATCCGAAAACCTGTCGTTCGCCCGCTCCGGTGACCGCGATGTCGGTGAGTTCCCTTGCGAACGTCGCGTATCCGGGATCTTCGCCGTGAACGAAGGCCATGCCCTCGTCGAAGTCCAGCGAATCGACGACGTAACTCTCACCCTGGTGCAGGTAGACCGCCCCCGGGTGCACCGACGTGGCGGCCTGGCCAACGCCCGCGGTGCCTAGCAATCGTCCGGTCTCGCTTTCCACGATGACGATCTGGCCGCCCGTCGATCCCCGAATGTCCACCGCCGCATGCGGATCCACGCCCGGCGCCGGGTAGTAGCGGCCGGATCGGCGTCGCAGCAGCCCGTCGTCGACCAGCCCGTCGGCGACATCCTCGGCGCCCAACGTCCGTACCTCTGCGTCCTCCAACGGTAATTCTGTTGCGGCGCACAATAATTGCGGGCCGAGAATGTAGGGGTTGGCCGGATCGATCACCACCCGCTCGATCGGCTTATCCAGCAGTGCGGCCGGATGGTGCACCAAATAGGTGTCCAGCGGATCGTCGCGGGCGACCAGCAGGACCAGCGCACCCTGGCCACGTCGCCCAGATCGCCCCGCCTGCTGCCAAAACGACGTCACCGTCCCGGGAAAGCCGGCCAACACCACCGCGTCGAGCCCGGCGATATCGATACCCAGCTCCAAGGCGTTGGTGGTGGCGAGACCTCGCAGCTGCCCGTCGACCAGCGCGCGTTCCAGAGCGCGGCGGTCTTCGGGCAGGTAACCCGCACGATAGGACGCCACCGTCTCGGTCAGCTTCGGGGCGATGTCCTCAAGCCGCGCACGGGCTGCCACCGCGGTCAATTCGGCACCCCGTCGCGACCGCACGAACGTCAGGGTGCGCGCCCCCTCGGCGATCAGGTCGGCCATCACTCGTGCCGCCTCGCTACCGGCGGACCGTCGCACCGGGGCGCCGTTCTCGCCGATGAGGTCTGCGCGCAGTGCCGGTTCCCACAACGCCACCGTGCGGGCACCCTGTGGCGAGGTGTCCTCGGTAACCTCTTCGACCGGTTGGCCGATGAGCTCGGCCGCGGTCGCGCCGGGCGATGCGGTTGTCGCGCTGGCGAAGATGACAGTGGGTAGCAAAGACGGGGCGGCCGAGTGAGCCGAGTAACGCGCGCACAACCGCAGCAGGCGACGCAGCACCATCGCCACGTTCGAGCCGAACACGCCGCGGTAGTAATGGCATTCGTCGACAACCAGATAGCGAAGGTTGCGCAGAAACACCGCCCACCGGGCATGGTTGCGCAGCAGCGCCAGATGGACCATATCGGGATTGGAGAACAGCCAGCGAGAGCGCTCCCGCGCGAAGCGACGCACTTCGGCCGGACTGTCGCCGTCATAGGCCGTGGGTGCCACGTCACCCAGCCGCGGTACCGCGGACGTCAGCGCATGCGCGGCCCGCAACTGGTCGTGGCCAAGCGCTTTCGTCGGCGACACGTACAGCACCCGGGCCCGCGGATCGGTCGCCAACGTGTTGAGGATCGGAAGTTGATAGGCCAACGATTTTCCCGACGCCGTGCCGGTACTGATAACCACGTGACGGCCGGCATGGGCCAGGTCCGCCGCCTCAACCTGATGCGCCCACGGCGAGCTGATGCCGCGATCGGTGAACGCGCGGACCACGTCCGGCTCGACCCAGGCGGGCCAGGGACGCCGACGGCCGTCCCGCGCCGGGAGCTCCGCGACGTGACGCAGCGGATGTTCTCCGGGTTCGCTGCCGGCGACCGCCGCGGCGAGCAGTTCGCTGCCGAACGTCACCACCTGTCCGCCCTTCCTGACGCGACGTAAATAGCGAATACCGCGCCCGACGCGGACCCTGCGGCCAGGAATTTCGCCTTCACTACTGAATTGTTTACCTCTTGGTAGCTGAATTGATCACCTGAGGCTGTCGCAGACGCGATGAACATGATTGACTGTTTGCGGTCGCAGCTTCTGTGTTCGTGTCAAACTTTCGCAGGATCGACGTTGCGGCCGCGGTTCCTGCGAGGTTGTAGGTCGGGTGAAGTTCCGGCGACTCAGCAAGGTCTAGCGGCCGGAACGGGCCCGGAGCATCGAGGTGATGCTCCGCACCCGAGTAGTAAAGGAAATATCGAGAAATGCCACAGGGAACTGTGAAGTGGTTCAACGCGGAAAAGGGATTCGGCTTCATCGCCCCCGAAGACGGTTCGGCCGACGTGTTCGTCCACTACACGGAGATCCAGGGAAGCGGCTTCCGCACCCTCGAGGAGAACCAGCGAGTCGAGTTCGAGGTCGGGCAGAGCCCCAAGGGTCCCCAGGCCACCGGCGTCCGC
>DASQSQ010000265.1:0-3512 GCA_035642315.1 Mycobacterium sp. | reverse complement strand
CGTCCCCGTCGACTTGGACGTCGCTGACCCGCAGTACCACGATCGTGTGGTCCCCGGCGGGAATGAGTTGCTCGATCGCACTTTCCAACCAGACGCTGGTGCCCTTGATGAACACCGCACCACTAGTGTTGGACACCGTTTCCAACCCGGCGAACCGATCGCCAGTCTTGGCGGCCAGCGCGCGCGCGGCGTCGTCGTGAGCCTCGCCCAGAACGCTGATACCCAGCGCGCGCACGTGCTTTAGTTTCGGCCAGGTCGTCGAGGTGTTCTGAACGCAGAACGACACCAACGGCGGATCCAGCGAGACCGGGACAAAGGTGCTGGCCGCCAGGCCTTCTCGGACCCCGTCGACCTCGGCCGCGATCGCGATCACGCCGGACGGGAAGTGGCCAAAGGCCTCGCGCAGCGACGACGGTGTCAGCTTCTCAGGTGGGTTCACCGGGCTTCAATCGAGTCGACGGGTTTTGACATTCGTGAGCTTACTCGCCCGCCGAATAGCCATGCGCCGCGGCGACGTCCGGGTGGGCCCGCAACCGGCTCTTCCACGCGTTGCGGCCGTACACCGAGAAGATCGGATCGGACGGGTCCGCTCGCCGGCTCGCCCGCGCTGCCAGTTCCGGGGGCAGCGACAAGGTCGGGAGCTGCGCGTCCAACCGCGGGTTGAAGAAGTACGGCACGGAGACCCGATCAGCGGCATGACGCAAATTCACCCGGTGTTCGGTCGCCCGCAGATAGCCGCCGCTCGCCAACTCCAGCAGCTCGCCGATATTGACGATGAATGCGCCGTCGCGCACAGGTACGTCGATCCAGTCGCCGCCGCTGCGGCCCGGCCGCACCTGCAGCCCCTCGCTGCCCGGCTCCGCGAGCAGCAGCGTGAGCACGCCCGAGTCTCGATGCGCACCTACGCCCTGCGAGCCGGCCGTCGTCGCCGGATAGCGCACAACCTTGATCAGGGTGGCCGGCGTCTCGGCGAAGGCGGCGTCGAACACCTCCGGCGGACTGCCCAGTGACGCCGCCCAGTGCCGCAACAAGCTGCGGGCCACCGCGCCCAGCGCCGCGTCCCACTCCGCGATGATCCCCGGCAGCTCCGGCAGCCCAGCCGGCCACTGGTTGGGGCCCTGCAGCCACAGATAGTCGGGCTGGCCCGCACCGCCGACCGGGTTGCGCTCGGGTCCGATGTCGATCTGCTCGCGCCAGTCCACTTCGCCGCCGGTCAGCTCGCCGCCCAGCCGGGTGTAGCCCCGGAAATGCGGGCTGCGCACCATCGCGACGGCGTCCTTGTCCGCCTGCGGCAGCGCGAACAGCCGCCGCGCCGCCGCCAGCACCCGGTCAGTCAGCTCCCCGGGCACGCCATGTCCGGTCAGGTAGAAGAAGCCCACTTCGTGGGCCGCCTCGCGCAGGCGTTCCCGCAGTTGGCCAGCAGGGTGGCGCAGGTCCACTTCGGGCAGCGTGGTGACGGTCGACACAATTGCCACCTACCCATTATCTCCGCAGGTGAAGCGGTATGCGATGGTCTCGATCAGCACGAACCCAACCGGTTGGTTAATTAGACAATGAAATTTAGCTCACACTTGGTTGCATCAGGTTACCGATGGGTATAGCTTTACGGTGTTACTGGTGGGTAACTTAGCCTTAGTACCCAACCACAAGTGGCGTTCTCATCGAGGAGGAACCAGTGAGCCACTACAAGAGCAATGTCCGTGACCAGGTATTCAACCTGTTTGAGGTCTACGGCATTGACAAAGCATTCGGCGAAGGCGACTACACCGACCTTGACGCCGACACCGCCCGCGAGATGTTGACCGAGATGAGCCGGCTGGCCGAAGGCCCCGTCGCCGACTCGTTCGTCGAGGGTGACCGCAATCCCCCGGTTTTCGACCCCGAGACGCACTCGGTCACGCTGCCCGACAGCTTCAAGCAGTCGGTGCACGCCGTCATCGAAGCCGGTTGGGACAAGGTCGGACTCGACGAGGCGCTGGGCGGCATGCCGATGCCCAAGGCGATGCTGTGGGCGCTGCACGAGCACCTGCTCGGCGCCAACCCGGCGGTGTGGATGTATGCCGGCGGTGCGGGATTCGCGCAGATCTTCTACAACCTGGCCACTGAAGAGCAGAAGAAGTGGGCCATCATCGCCGCTGAGCGCGGCTGGGGCTCGACCATGGTGCTCACCGAGCCGGACGCCGGCTCGGACGTGGGCGCCGGCCGCACCAAGGCCGTTCAGCAAGAGGACGGCTCCTGGCACATCGACGGCGTGAAGCGCTTCATCACGTCCGGCGACTCTGACGACATGTTCGAGAACATCTTCCACTTGGTGCTTGCCCGCCCCGAAGGCGCCGGCCCGGGCACCAAGGGTCTGTCGCTGTTCTTCGTGCCGAAGTACCTGTTCGACTTCGAGACCGGCGAGCCGGGCGAGCGCAACGGCGTCTTCGTCACCAACGTCGAGCACAAGATGGGCCTGAAGGTGTCTGCGACCTGTGAACTGACCTTCGGTCAGCACGGCGTTCCGGCCAAGGGCTGGCTGGTCGGCGAGGTGCACGACGGCATCGCGCAGATGTTCGAAGTCATCGAAAACGCCCGCATGCTGGTCGGCACCAAGGCCATCGCGACGCTATCCACCGGCTACCTGAACGCCCTGGCCTATGCCAAGGAGCGCGTGCAGGGCGCGGACCTGACCCAGATGACCGACAAGACCGCGCCGCGGGTGACCATCACGCACCACCCGGACGTGCGGCGCAGCCTGATGACCCAGAAGGCCTACGCCGAGGGTCTGCGGGCGCTGTACCTGTACACCGCGACCTACCAGGACGCGGCGGTCGCCGAGGCACTGCACGGTGTGGACGCCGCCCTGGCAGTCAAGGTCAACGACCTGATGCTGCCGGTGGTCAAGGGTGTCGGCTCCGAGCAGGCCTACGCCAAGCTCACCGAGAGCCTGCAGACCTTCGGTGGGTCCGGCTTCCTGCAGGATTACCCGATCGAGCAGTACATCCGCGACGCCAAGATCGACTCGCTCTACGAGGGCACCACGGCCATCCAGGCGCAGGACTTCTTCTTCCGGAAGATCGTCCGCGACAAGGGTGTGGCGCTGGCCCACGTGTCGGGGCAGATCGAGGAGTTCATCAAGAACGAGTCCGGCAACGGCCGGCTGAAGGCCGAGCGTGCGCTGCTGGCCACCGCCCTGGCCGACGTGCAGGCGATGGCGGCGACGCTGACCGGCTACCTGATGGCGGCCCAGCAGGACGTCACCAGCCTCTACAAGGTGGGCCTGGGTTCGGTGCGCTTCTTGATGAGCGTCGGCGACCTCGTCATCGGCTGGTTGCTGCAGCGTCAGGCCGCGGTGGCCCTGGAGGCGCTCGACGCGGGTGTCAGCGACACCGACCGGGCCTTCTACGAGGGCAAGATCGCGGTTGCGTCGTTCTTCGCGAAGAACTTCCTGCCGCTGCTGACCAGCACCCGCGCGGTGTTGGACACGATCGACAACGAGATCATGGAGCTCGACGAAGCAGCGTTCTGAC
>DASQSQ010000264.1:0-4906 GCA_035642315.1 Mycobacterium sp. | reverse complement strand
GGCGGCGACCGGGCCGGCAAGCCAGTAAAAAGTCAGCCAAAGGGCGACAGCTATCAAGCGAGCCATGCCCGATCACCGCCTCGAAGAGCATGGCTGCAGACCATGCTCTCCTGGCTGAGATTCAACAAGTTGATATCAAGTACCCCAGATGATTTCTAAGACAAGCGATCTGACCAACAGCGAGAGGGAGAGTGCGGGCCTCGCGCGACCGCCGAATTGGCCAGCCCACAACACCAGGGTCGACGTCGTGATGGGTACAAGGTCTTTGGAGGCCATCGCGGGTTTGCTCGGTGTCCCGCAGGAGGACCGGTGACCTGGCCTTTCCTTCGAATCGTGGAGACGCGCCTGACCAGGGCTGCTCGGTTTTCAACGCGATGCCGGGATTCGGCCATGCCAGGCTGGGTGCCTCGCTCGGATGGGCTGATCCGGCGAGCGGGCTGGCATTTGGATTCGTGCACAACCGGGCTGCTGTCGCCGTTCGTGGTGGTGGATCACGCCGGGTCCGAGTCTTAGCCATACGGTTGACATATAGATCGCGTGTTAGATATAGTAAGCATACACAAAAGTTGCACCCCACCCTATTGGTGCACCCCACCCTATTAAGGAGAAGATCAATGGCCACCGCACAGGATGCAATCACCGATCTGCAGGCCCAGGCACTCAATGCCATCAAGACGGGCCAGGAGGCCGCCGCCGATGCGATCCAGGCGTGGAGCCACGCCGTGGCAAAGGTGGCTCCGACGCCGCAGTCCGTCCGCGAGGTGCCGCCGTTCGTTGCGGCCGCGGTCGGGGATCCGAGCGCAATCGTGGACAGCGTCTACGATTTCGCTGGCCAACTGCTGACCTTGAACAAGCAGTTCGTGCACCAGTTGCTTGAGGCAGTCGAGCCCGTGGGCGCCAAGCAAACCAAGGCGTCGGCAGCCAAGAAATCTGACGCCTGATCGAGGCTCATGGGGCAACTCGTCACGGGGTTGCCCCATGGCTGCGATTTATTTGAATCATGATGGACGATGCGCTGAACGACCCCTGGCGGCCACAACGGGAAGCGCTGGGGACGTTCATTCGGACCCAGCGTGAGTTATCCAATTTGTCGCTTCGTGAGCTCTCCCGGCTCACTCGGGTATCGAACGCTTATCTGAGTCAGGTTGAACGGGGTCTGCACGATCCAACGCTGCGGATACTCTCGCAGATCGGTGGGGCATTGCAGATATCGATGTCTGAGATCCTCGACGCGGCCGCCACTACCGATGGCTCCGCGGCCGATTCTCCCTCCTCGACGAACCTGCCGTCGGTGGAAGCAGCTGTCCGGGCCGACCCGAACCTGACCACAGCGGAGAAAGACGCCCTGCTGACGGTCTACCGAAGCTACCTCAATGCGCACACACAAACCTCCGGGTAAGTGCCCGCCGCCGTAGGCGAGACGATGTTGCGGCCCGTGCCGGGCATCGAGACATCCGCGATCCGACGGCGGACAGCCAACTGTGGTACGTCGCCGTTGACGGCCACGGCGACCGACGGTTCTTGCTGTTTGGCTTGTCGGACAACCTGGCGCCGTACACCCACGCCCAGTTCTACTCCAACGTTGACCGGTTGCCGCCGCCTCCCGTAAACGCCGGTAAAGGGTTCCCGCTGGCCGCCGCCAGCGGGGCACTTGCAGTCGTGCGAGATGTTCAGGCGCGAGCGGCTCAACATCGCGCATAAGGTGCGGCAGCAAACTAGACCCCAAGCAAACTCCTGCGCGTCGCCGGCAAGCTCAGCACCCGAACGTACGTACCCGTAAGGAGGCGGATTTGAGTCCGAAAATGGCCTTGATCGCGATCCCCAATATCCAATGCACGACACACTTCTCCAGTAACTAATGTTCGAATAATTTATCTAATGCTCGACATAATTACCGCAATTTCTCTATCGCGAACCGTAGGCGCTAGACGTAAACTGTGCTCGTCGAGCAGCACCCAAGCCACCTCCAGGGACACGCAAGCCAGGTCCACAGATGTCATCGGGTTCGGCGGTCTGGTCAAATGCGTGCCGCGTGATCGTGTGCAGTGAATCGTGGCGCCCGACGACGACTAGCAGGAGGTGATGTCTCATGACCAGCTTGGACACCGAGGAACAGGACGCCCCATGGCGCGGCGGCGGCGAGAAGCTCCGAGGCCGAGTAGCTTTCGTGACGGGAGGTACGCGTGGCATTGGCGCGGCAATCTGCAAGAGCCTCGGGAACCAACACGCAACAGTAGCCGCGGGTTATGGTCACAACGTTGAGCGCGCCAAGGCATTCGCCGACGACTACGAGAAGTTGCTCGGCGTCCGGCCGAGCCTGTACCACGGCAATGTCGCGTCCGCGGAGGACTGCCGACGCACCATCGGCGAGGTCATCGACCAGCATGGACAGCTCGACATCCTGGTCAACAATGCCGGCATCACCTTGGACAAAACCGTCGCCAAGATGACCGATGAAGACTGGTACACCGTGCTTGCGGTGAATCTGTCCGGCGCATTCTTCATGTCGCAGACCGCGCTGGCGCACATGGTCGAGCGGGGCAGCGGCCGCATCATCAACGTCTCCTCCGTCATCGGCGAGACCGGCAACATCGGCCAAGCCAACTATTCAGCATCGAAGTCGGGGCTGTTCGGGTTGACCAAGACGCTGGCGAAGGAGGCCGCGTACCAGTGCGCCAAGGCCGGCAAGAGCTGTGCGGAAGGGATTGGGCTTACCGTCAATACCGTTACCCCTGGCTTCATCGGCACCGATATGGTCGCGGCGATGCCCGAGAAGGTGCTCGCGAAGATCACTAGCCAGATTCCAATTGGTCGTCTGGGTCGGCCTGAAGAAGTTGCCCGGGTGGTGCACTTCCTCGCCGCCGACGCCTCCTCATACATCACGGGCCAGATTTGGGGAGTCAACGGCGGCCTCGACATGTGAGACCGCGGCTGCTGGCCGACCGACCCAAGGACAACGCCGGGTGGTTGACACCGACGCCGAGGCCATCGATTCCAAGCAGACAGCCGTGAAGCCAACACCATGATTGTCGGTCCCGTTATCACAACCACGTCGGCCTATCCGCGTGACACACGGTCGTTCTGACCGCAGGGACAAACAAACACCAGTTAAGGAACATCAGATGACATCTCCATCCGCTTCGGTCATCGTCGGCGGGGCCCGCACCCCGATCGGCCGATTACTCGGTGCATTGAAAGATTTTTCTGGCGTCGAACTCGGTGGCATCGCCATCGAGGCGGCACTTGCGCGCGGCGGGGTACCTCCCGACCGGGTGCAATACGTAATCATGGGCCAGGTGCTGCAGGCCGGCGAGGGGCAGATCACTGCCCGGCAGGCCGCCGTCAAGGCGGGGATACCGATGACGGTGCCCGCGTTGACGATCAACAAGGTCTGTCTTTCCGGCCTTGATGCCATCGCATTGGCCGATCAGCTCATCCGCGCCGGCGAGTTCGATGTCGTGGTTGCCGGCGGCATGGAATCGATGACCAACGCACCACACCTGCTGCCGAAGTCGCGTGAGGGCTTCAAATACGGTGATACCAAACTCGTGGACTCGATGGCCTACGACGGGCTGTGGGACACCTTCACCGACGACGCGATGGGTGCCCTGACCGACAAACAGAACGCAGCACTAGGGATCAGCCGCAAAGAGCAGGACGCATTCGCTGCGCGTTCGCACCAGCGTGCCGCGGCCGCGCAGAAGGACGGCCGATTCGCCGATGAGATTGTGCCGGTGCGGATTCCGCAGCGCCGAGGCGACCCGCTGTTGATCGACAGCGATGAGGGCGTGCGCCCCGAGACGACCGTGGAATCGCTGGCCAAACTGCGTCCCGCTTTCGCCGCCGACGGCAGCCTTACCGCCGGCTCTGCCTCGCAGATCTCTGACGGCGCGTGCGCGGTTGTCGTCACCAGCCAGGCGAAGGCTGAGGAGCTGGGCCTTGAGTTGCTTGCCGAGATCGGTGCGCACGGGGTCGTCGCCGGGCCGGATTCCACACTGCAGTCTCAGCCCGCCAACGCCACCCTGCAGGCATTGCGTCGGGAGGGGCTGCAGGTCGGCGACCTCGATCTGGCCGAGATCAACGAAGCATTCGCCGCCGTGGCGGTCCAGTCGATGCGGGACCTCAAGATCGACGAGGACAAGGTCAACGTCGACGGCGGCGCCATCGCGATGGGACACCCACTGGGCATGTCTGGTGCCCGGCTGGTCCTTCACCTTGCGCTCGAACTCAAGCGCCGCGGTGGCGGACTAGGCGCAGCCTCACTCTGCGGCGGCGGCGGTCAAGGCGATGCGCTGGTGTTGCGGGTACCAAGGCATTAGCGGCCTTGCAAGCACTGCACGCCGGGCGAGGTGATGTTGTTTGAAACTAATGCCCCCAGAGCTCCGCGACGATTGCCCATGCCATGCCCCGACGCCGACTGCTCCCAGCGCCGGCGACGTCTCGATACGCATCTGTACACAGCCGCGTCCGACATACTGCCACGGCACTGAGCAATGCCGACGATCCCCGAGTGAGTGACCATGGTCGAGACTCGTTCCAGTACCGCCGCGCTTCCCACGATGCCCGATTCCGCACCCGGCGGTGTGTCGAGTATCTATATCGCCTCTGCTGAGGGTGGCACCGGCAAGTCCACCGTCGCACTGGGCTTGTTGCACCTGCTGGCCGCATCTGCAGCGCGGGTGGGGGTGTTCAAGCCCATCGTCCGGTCGACCGATGAGCCCGATGACTTCCTGGACCTGCTGCTCGAGCACGCCACCGCCACGTTCGACGACGATGGCCAGGTCCGCGGTGTGACCTATGAGCGAATAGACGAGGATTCCGAGGCTGCGCTGAGCGAGATCGTTGCGGGCTATCACGAGCTCGCCGATCAATGCGACGTGGTCGTTGTCATCGGCAGTGACTACAC
>DASQSQ010000263.1:0-3299 GCA_035642315.1 Mycobacterium sp. | reverse complement strand
GCAGTCTGCAGCGCGCGGTAGCGCGCGACCCGCGCGGCGCCCTCCGGGCCGCCGTCTCCGCCGACCTGCACGCAAAGCACTTGCGCGTCAACGCATCCCAATTCCTCGGCTTGACGCTGCGCGGCTGCGGCGGTCGCTGCGGAGCCGGCTTGCAAACCGTGGTCCACGATCAGCGCGGTGGTCGGCAGCAGGGCGGCGGCGACGCCGGTGAGCGCCAACGAGTCCGGACCCCCGGAGAGTGCCACACACCAGTGATCGGCGGTGGCGAGGTATTCCTTGGCGAACGCCGCTACAGCCGCGCGGAGCTCGGCTACAGCACCCGGTCGATCCATCGTTGCGGGTATTCGATCTCAATCGGCCGGGGCAGGGTGTCCGGACCGGTCCACACGGTGTTGAACCGTTCCATCCCGACCCGGTGCACCACGTGGTCGACGAACGCCTTACCCCGGGTGTACTGGCTCAGTTTGGCGTCGATGCCCAGTAATGCGCGCAGCAGCCGTTGCAGCGGCGGCTGCTTGCGGTGACGACGTTCGTCGAACCGCGACCGGATGCTCGTCACCGACGGAATCACAACGGGCCCAACGGCGTCCATCACGTGATCGGCATGGCCTTCCAACAATGTGCCCAGCACCAACATCTGATCCAGGGCTTCGCGCTGGGGTTCGGATTGCACGGCACGCAGCAACCCCAGTATGCCGGTTGAATTCGGGTCGTCGTGCGACGAGTCGCCGCGGCCGCGGGCAAAGTCGGCCAACCGGCCCAGCACTTTCGAGACGTCGTCGCTGCTCTCCTTGGTCAACACACCCAGCGCCTGCGACATGTAGCCGGACAGCCACGGATTGGCGGTGAACTGCACCCGGTGGGTGACCTCGTGCAGGCACACCCACAACCGGAAATCGGACGGCTCCACCCGCAATTGCCGTTCCACCGCAATGACATTCGGATACACCAGCAGCAAGGCCCCGCCGTCGTTGAACGGGTCGTACTGGCCGAGAATCCCGGACGAGACAAACGCCAGCAGGGCACCGGTCTGCGCGCCGGTGAGCCGTCCGGAGATCACGCCCCGAGGTTTGTCGGTTCCGCCGGTCATCGCCCGCATCGACTCGGCGGCCGCCTTGATCCACCCCGACCGGTCGACGATGCGGGCTTCGGGGACGAGGCCGTCGGTGTGCAGGCCGGTGACGTCGCGCACCGGGGGTTCCGCCGCTTTGGCGGCGGTCGCCAGGTTGTCGACGACCTGGTTACGGGTGTAGTCGGTGGACGGCGGACCGGGACGGGCCAGCCGTTGGCCGACCGTCGCCGCGAATCCCCAGTCGACGGTGCGCCCGACGGTCAATTCCGTTGACGCGGTCATGCTGCGCATCCACACGACCATAGAGTGCTCGCCACCGCGTCGATCGCCGTGCGGCCGGTCATACCGGCGTCGTTGGAGATCAGCGCGAAGGTCAACACCCGCCCACTGCGATCGGTCACCACTCCAGCTAACGCGTTAATGGCCGTCAGCGAGCCTGTTTTGGCCCGCAACCATCCGGCCGGCCCGGCGGCGTGGAAGGTGGCATCGAGGAAACGATCGGACAGCGTGCCGCTACCGCCGGCGATCGGCAACAAGTCGAGCAGTGGACGCAGCGAGGGCTGATCTGGCCCCGCTGCCCCTTGCACCACGGAGTCGAGAGTCTTGGCGCTGAGCCGATCGTCGACGGACAACCCGCTGGAGTCTTGCAATGTCACGCCGCTGGTGTCCATATGCGCCGTGCTCAATCGGTTGGTCACCGCGTCGACCGCACCGGCGAAGCTGAGCGGCCGTTGCATCGAGGCCGCTACTTCACGGGCGATGCATTCGGCCATCACGTTGTCGGAGACGCTCATCATCTCGTTCAGTCGGTCGATCAACGGCGCCGAGCGGACCGCGGCCAGCTGACGCGCGCCGGAGGGCGCCGGATGTGCGGCGATGGTCACCTGCCGCGGGTCGACGCCGAGCGCGCTCGCCAGTACGTGTCCGGCGTCCAGCGCCGGGGTCACCGAGCGGCGCGACTGGTCGGTCGCCGGCTGGATACGTCCGGCGTCGAGCATGACCGATTCGATCGGCGCGATATCGCCGCCCTCGATGTCGGCCGGATCCCAGCCGGGTGCGAAGGTCGGACCGCTGAACAGCGACGTGTCCACCTGCACCGCCGTCGGCGTCACGCCGCTGCGGCGGACCTGATCGGCGAGATCACTGATACGCGCCGCGCCGTGATACCAGGTGTCCTGCCCGGGCGGCGCCCCGGAAAGCGTCGGGTCGCCGCCACCGACCAGCACCACGGTCCCGGGCTGGTCGGCGGCGACCACACGAGTGGTGACCCGGGCGTCGCGGTCCAGCGCCAGCAGCGCGGCGGCGGAGGTGAGTGTTTTGTTTGTCGACGCCGGCTGCATCAGCACGTCGTCTTGCTGCTGCCAGAGTTCTTCGCCGGTCATCGCGTCGGTGACCCGGCCGCCCAGCTTGCCCAGGTTGGGGTCGGCCACCACCGTCGCCAGCGCGGCGGCCAGCGCTGACTGGGTCGGCACCGGCGCGGTGGCGGCCACCGGGACGATGCTCGGCTTGGCGGTGACAGCGGGCGGCGGGGGTGGGACCTGGGGGCCACTTGCGCCGTGACCGCGGGCGGTGAACAACGCGGCTGCCGCGACGACCGCGGCAACGATCACCAGCACGCCCGCTCCCACCATCAGGTGGGTGGACGGCCGCCACCGAGTGGGACGCATGGCTCTCCTGACTTCTTTGCGCCTATTGTGCCCAACGACGCGCGCGGTCCCTGGACTAGGGTTGACGCGCAGCGACCACCCCAGCCGAAGGAGCCGAGCCGGTGCAATTCGACGTCATCATCGAGATCCCCAAGGGTTCACGAAACAAATACGAGGTCGACCACGAGACGGGGCGGGTTTTCCTGGACCGCTATCTCTACACGTCGATGGCCTATCCGACGGATTACGGCTTCATCGAGGACACCCTGGGCGAGGACGGCGACCCGCTGGACGTCCTGTTGCTGCTCCCCCAGTCGGTGTTCCCCGGTGTAGTCGTAAAGGCGCGGCCGGTGGCCATGTTCCGGATGACCGACGAAGCCGGCGGCGACGACAAGGTGCTGTGCGTGCCGGCCAAGGACCACCGTTGGGACCACATCCAGGACCTCGGCGACGTCCCGGAGTACGAGTTGGACGAGATCAAGCACTTCTTCTCGCAGTACAAGGCGCTCGAGCCGGGCAAGTACGTGAAAGCCGCCGACTGGGTGGGCCGCAAAGAAGCCGAAGAAGAGGTGGAGCGGTCC
>DASQSQ010000262.1:0-4051 GCA_035642315.1 Mycobacterium sp. | reverse complement strand
GACAGGAGGGTGATGCCGCGGACGCGATCAGAGGTGCGGAAGCTGCTCTCGCACATCAGAATTCGACGACAGCTCAGGTCGACCTACAAGTGGTGACCGCGGTTCTCAATGCGCACCAGCAAAACGCCGAGGGCCGGGAAGCTCTGAACAGCCTGCAACACGATATCGAGGCGGCGGTGACAACGCGATCCGATCTGGACACCCCGGCAGGAGCACGCGACTTCCAGCGATTCCTGATCGGCAAGTTGAGGGATATCCGCGCCGTGGTGGCGAACGCGAGCCTTGACGATACGTCGAACTCGGCGCTGATGGCGGCGTGGACGTCGCTGTACAACTCCGCAAAGCGTGAGTCCGGCGACGCGGACGAACAGCCGCGGTCAACCGGTACGCTTGCCGGTGCCCCACCCGAAAGCCCAGCGGCGGCAGCAGATATCGGACTGGACCCCTACCTGGATTCGCTGCCGGTCGATGATTCCGGCTCGCTGCCCGCGGAGATGCCGGCACAAACTCCGTCGGCCGCGACGCCGACGACTCCGGTGATGCCGGGCATTCCCGCGTTTGGCGGCGGAGGGTTTCCGGGCGGGGGAGCGATGCCCGGTTCGGCTGTGCCAGGCGGATTTCCGCTACCCGGGCCGCTGCAGGGCAGCGATGACGAACGGTCGCCGAAGAACCTCGACGACGCGCTGCTCAAAGCAGGCGACCCAGATGACGAGCCGTTTGCCGACAACGACGGCGACGAGCAGGCGGACCATCGCGCCGCCGAATCCACGGCGCCGCCCGCCGGCCCGACGACCGTCACGCTGCCCAACGGGGAAACCGTCACCGCCGCGAATCCTCAACTCGCAGCGGCTATCAAGGAGGCAGCGGGTGGCACGCCAATCGCCGATGCGTTCCGCCAGGAGGGGATCACCATTCCGCCTCCGGGGACCGCGGTCACCGACCCGGTCGACCCGTCGCGGCTCACACCCGGGGATATCGGCATGCTCACGGATCGCCACGCTCTTGCCCTCGGCCAAGCCGGGCCCTGCTCAACGGTCAGATCCAGCACATTTCCACCGTGAACGGGCCCAGCTTCCTAGGCTGGGAGCACCCTCCGGGACCGGTCACCGCAGCCGCGCCGGACCGGACCGACCCACCGGCGCCCACCAGGCCGGCTAGCGCCGAGCGAACGTAGCAGAGGAGACAGCGGATGGCAGACCGAATTTATGTAGTGCCCGAGAACCTGCGTCAAGCCGCCGGCCACCACCAAGAGACATCCGAGTATCTGCGGACCCTGCCGATGTCGCACCAGGCGATTCAAGACAGCCTGGATTCGCTGGGTCCGATCTTCGGCGAGCTGCGGGAGGCCGGTCGCGAACTCCTCGAGCAAAGGCGCGTGTGCTACGAGCAACAAGCCGACAGCCACGCGCAAATGGCCGAGAACCTGACAAAATCGGCGAGCATGTTCGAAGAGCAAGAAGCGCAGGCCGTTCAGCGACTCAAGCGTGTTTCTGACGACAGTCAATGACTGAGGCCGATCCTGCGTTCGACACCGTGCACCCGAGCGGGCACATCCTCGTCCGCTCCTGCCGCGGCGGGTACATGCACAGCATCACGTTGAGCGAAGCGGCGATGGACACCGACGCGGACACCCTGGCGCTGGGTATTTTGTTGACCGCTGACGTCTCGTATCTCAAGGCGGTGATGGAAGTCCGCGGCGAGATCGTCGCGGCGGGCTACACCCCGTCCGCCGAAGTCCCGACGGCTCACGATCTCGATGTGGCGGTCGAAAAGCTGGTGGCGCATGAGCTGCACCGGCCGCACGGCGCGGAGCCGTGACGAGCGTGCGCCCTAGCGGATCCAGGTCTTGACGGCGTCGCGGTCCGGAGCGATATCGGTGGGCGGCTCGACAGGATTTGCGCCGAACAACTCTCGCGCTCGGCCAAGCAGTGCGCGCACTTCGTTCAGCTGCTGTTGCAGCCCGGAATCAGCCACACGCTTAAGCTACCTACGTCGAGTTATTCACACAATTCACTGTTAAGCCGCAATACCGGGGCCGTCAAAGGAGTGAAGTTGTCGCTTCCGTTGATGACGGTAGGCTTGTCCGGTGGCGATCTTCGGTCGGAATACGGCGCGGCAGCGCCTCCGGAGGGCTACCCGAGAATCCCTCAAGATTCCGGCCTTCAGCTCTCCGGTGGACTGCACGCCGTGGGTGACGGGTGGGCTGTGGCCTGCCGAGCTGTCGACCGCTACTGCTGACACCGCGCCGCTGGTCAAATATCTGAAGGCTGACTTGCAAAAGATCGTCAATTCGGCAAACGAAGAACTCTTGGGCATCAGGCGAGCGGGATTGGCCGATGCGGTACGGCAAGCAGAAGAGGCCCGAGTGATTAATGGTGCTCGTGCCTTCGCTGTTCGACGGGTCGAGTCGACAGTTCGCCATCTCCGTAACATGACACCGAAATTGCCGGCAGAACATCGAACGGTAAAGGCGGTAAATGGCACCGACGACACCGAAAAGACACGGCGATTTAAAGTAGTCCCTGTTGCGGAAACGGAAACGGATGAACCGACTGACCGGCCCGCGCCGCCATTGCCACCGCCACCGCCGACGGAGTACTCGGATCAAGACCACCCTGAGGCGCCGGTAGTCGATTTGCACGACAGCTGGACCGAACCGGTCGTCGCGGCCGAGCTGCCGGCGCCGGCTGCCGAACTGGACCGGGGCGAACCCGAGCGGTCGACGCCGCGACACGCCGTCGACTCCGACGACACCGAGGTGCTTGAAGAGATCGCGACGGTGCTGCAGGACATTGCGCCGCTTGCCGACACCCCGCTCGAGCGCCCGCCCCGGCGACCTGCACCCGCTCGCCCGGCGGAGGCTCCGGTCGATGAGCCGCTGCCCGAGCCCACCGCCGCTCGCCACGCGGAGCCGCCCGTTCCGCCGGTCGAAGACGTTGCGACCGCGCAGCAGCCCGCGCCGCCGGTCGAGTCCGAGTCGGAGCGCGAACGGCTGGAACGTCTGCTGAAATTCGTGGCTCGTCAGGAACCGGGGTTGCGCTGGGCCAGCGGCAACCGTGCGGACGGCACCACGTTGTTGGTGACGGACCTCGCCCACGGCTGGATACCGCCGGGAATTACGCTGCCCGCCGACGTCCGGTTGCTGGAGCCGGAGCGGCGGACGGGCAATGCGGCGGCGTTACTCGGACAGACTGCGGTGTTGGCGACCTATGCCCCCGGCGATCCGTTGGGGTGGGCATCCGATTACGACGTCACGGACACCTCGTCGCAACCGCGTGAGCTACCGGCGGTCGAGGACTTGGGCTGGCTGCTGAGCGAGGCCACCCACTGGCGCGATGGTTTGCCACGAATGGTCCACACACTGGCTAAGGCGGGTGCCGGTGGAACGGGCGTCATCGACGCCGAGATCGACATTCTGCGTGTTTATCTCGATACTTCGCGCTACCAGCTGTTCGCTATGTACCCGGACATCGACCCTGGATTGCTGCTCAATTGCCTGTTGTTGGCCGCCACCGAAGGTATCGCCGCGGGGAACTTGGTGAACGCGAATTATCACTTCGCCTGGTTCCAAATGCTCAGTACGCCACCGGCCAGCGGATGGAAGGCCGGCCCGTAGGGCCGGGCGGTCACGCGTGCCGAGAATGAATTGACGCTGGTCGGAGGGGTCGAGATACTGTCATGATGTCGGGGTCAGGCAGTCGCGCGCAGCTAAGCGATAAGGATCTCGTCGAATCGGTTCTTCGTGAACTGAGCGAGGCCGCCGATAAGTGGGAAGCGCTCGTCGGTCAGGCTGAGACGGTCACGTACAGTGTCGATCTCGGCGATCTTCATGCCGTGGTCAATTCGGACGGCCGGCTCGTCGAATTGACGTTGCATCCGACCGTGATGTCCGGATACACCCATGGCGAGCTCGCCGAGCGGTTGAATCTTGCGATCGCAGCCTTGCGCAAAGAGGCCGAAGCCGAGAACGAGGCGCGCTACGGGGGGACCCTCCAATGACGCGGGTGGCGTTGTTGTGCAGAGCAATTGAGCTGCGGACGCGCTACGGCGT
>DASQSQ010000261.1:0-2018 GCA_035642315.1 Mycobacterium sp. | reverse complement strand
GCCGCGATGGCGGTGCTCGCGACTGACTAGCTACCGAGAATCGATGGTGGCGTAGTCGCGCTCGGTGTAGCCGGTGTAAATCTGACGCGGCCGGCCGATCTTGCTGTCACCCTCGTCGTGCATCTCGCGCCAGTGCGCGATCCAGCCCGGCAACCGGCCCAGGGCGAACAGCACGGTGAACATCCGGGTCGGGAACCCGAGCGCCCGGTAGATCAGGCCGGTGTAGAAGTCGACGTTGGGGTAGAGCTTGCGCTCGATGAAGTAGTCGTCGGTCAGCGCCGCCTCTTCGAGTTCCTTGGCGATGCTCAGCAGGTCGTCGTCACCGCCGAGCTTGGCCAGGATCTTGTCGGCCTGTTCCTTGACGATGCGGGCGCGCGGGTCGTAGTTCTTGTAAACGCGGTGGCCGAAGCCCATCAGCTTCACGCCTTCTTCGCGGTTCTTGACCTTGCGGACAAAGTCGCTGACGTCGTCGTCGCTCTTGCGGATCTTCTCCAGCATTTCCAGCACGGCCTGGTTGGCGCCGCCGTGCAGCGGGCCCCACAGCGCGTTGATACCGCCGGAGATCGAGGTGAACAGGTTGGCCTCCGATGAGCCCACCAGTCGCACCGTTGACGTCGAACAGTTCTGCTCATGGTCGGCATGCAAGATGAACAACATGTCCAGCGCCCGCACGACCTCCGGGTCGGGCTCATAAGGCTCGGCGGGCAGCCCGAACGTCATCCGGAGGAAGTTCTCCACCAGCGTCAGCGAGTTGTCCGGGTAGAGGAACGGCTGACCGATCGACTTCTTGTAGGCGTAGGCGGCGATGGTGGGCAGCTTGGCCAGCAGCCGGATCGTCGACAGCTCGACCTCTTCGTCGTCGAAGGGGTTCAGCGAGTCGGGGTAGTACGCAGAGAGCGCGTTGACCGCGCTGGACAGCACCGGCATCGGGTGGGCGTTGCGCGGAAAGCCGTCAAAGAACCGCTTCAGGTCCTCGTGCAGCATGGTGTGCAGCTGGATTTGGCGGGTGAACTTGGCCAGCTGCTCCTTGGTCGGCAGCTCGCCGTAGATCAGCAGATAGCTCACCTCGATGAATGTCGACTTCTCCGCGAGCTGCTCGATCGGGATGCCGCGGTAGCGCAGGATGCCGGCATCGCCGTCGATGTAGGTGATCGAACTCTTGCACGACGCGGTGTTGACGAAGCCGTTGTCGAACGTCGTGTATCCGCTCTTGGCCAGCAACGAGCCGAGCGCGATACCGTCGGCTCCGTCAGTGGCGTGGACGATATCGAGATCTACCTCACCACCCGGGTAATGAAGAGTGGCGGAGTCGTCGGTTGCGGCCACTGGAACCCCTTTGCGGTCTCGGCTGATCTGGCCCTACAAGCTTGCTATAGGTGAAGGTAGTCGCTATCGGGACGGCGCGCCTGCCCGGGGTCGGGTCGCGGATAACACAGCTTTACCGGATCTTGACTGGGTGTTGAATACCCACCCACAGGATTGGGGACGTGACTACGCTTCAAGCCGTGGAGCTGGGGGTTTTGGGACCTCTTCAGGTCCTACAAGGCGGAGCGCCCGTCGCTGTCCCGGGCGCCAAACCTCGCGCCATTCTCACGATGCTCGGGCTGCACGGCGGCTCCGTTGTGTCCGCCGACACACTCGTCGAATTGCTCTGGGGCGAGGATCCTCCGCGCACCGCCGCCAAAGCCTTGCAGACCCACATCTCCTCGCTGCGCCGCGCGCTGGGCGACGGCTTCGTCTTGACCGCGGGAGCGGGCTGGACGCTCGCCGAGAGCGACGTTGATGCCTCGCGCTACAAATTGGCCGCCCGACTGGGACGTGATGCCGCCACCGCCGGCGACACCAGCCAGGCGGTCGCTCGCTTCGAGGAAGCGCTTGCGCTGTGGCGCGGTGTCCCCGAACTGCCAGATGGCCGGCGGGGAACATCCGAAAAGACCCGGTGGATCGAGGGTCATGCCGCGTTGGTGGAAGATCGCGCCGACGCGCTGCTCGCCACCGGTCGGGCGGCGGAAGTTGTC
>DASQSQ010000260.1:0-2667 GCA_035642315.1 Mycobacterium sp. | reverse complement strand
GGGCTGGCGATCTGCGAACGCTACCTGCAGAACGCGCATGCGCGGATTCTATTGGCCGCCATGCCCGACGACCCGGGCCGCGATGCCGCCGTCGCGCAAATGAAGGCCGCCGGCGCGCGGTCGGTGGAGCTGATCGACTTCGAAGCGACCGACACCGACAGCCACCCGAAAATGATCGACGCCGCCTTCGCCGGCGGAGACGTCGACGTCGCGATCGTGGCGTTCGGGTTACTCGGCGACGCCGAAGAGCTCTGGCAGAACCAGCGTAAGGCTGTGCAGATCGCCGAAATCAACTACACCGCAGCGGTTTCCGTGGGTGTATTGCTGGGCGAGAAGATGCGTGCGCAGGGCTTCGGCCAAATCATCGCGATGAGCTCGGCCGCCGGTGAGCGGGTCCGGCGTTCCAACTTCGTCTACGGCTCCACCAAGGCCGGCCTGGACGGCTTCTACCTCGGCCTCGGTGAGGCGTTGAAGCCCAGCGGCGTTCGCGTCCTGGTCATCCGGCCCGGCCAGGTGCGGACCCGGATGAGCGCGCACATCAAGGAAGCGCCGCTGACCGTCGACAAGGAGTACGTCGCAAACCTGGCGGTGACCGCGTCGGCCAAGGGCAAGGAACTCGTCTGGGCGCCTGGCGCTTTCCGCTACGTGATGATGGTGCTGCGGCACATCCCGCGCCCGATCTTCCGTAAGTTGCCCATCTAAATGCGGAACGCGCTGGCCACGGTCGGCCACATGGCGTTCGCGATCGCGATCGCCGCGGTCGTCTCGGTGATCTCACTGATCGCCGTCGCACGGGTGCAATGGCCGGCCTATCCATCGTCGAATCAGCTGCACGCGCTGACCACGGTCGGCCAGGTCGGCTGCATCGTCGGGCTGCTGGCCGCCGGTTGGCTATGGCGGCGTGGAAATCAGCTGCTGGCAAGACTTTTCGCGCTGGTGTTCGTGTCCGCGTTCTCGGTGGTGACACTCGGGATGCCGCTGGGCGCCACCAAGCTCTACCTGTTCGGCATCTCCGTCGACCAGCAGTTCCGCACCGAATACCTGACGCGGCTCACCGACAGCGCCGTGCTGCACGACATGACCTATATCGGGCTCCCGCCGTTCTATCCGCCGGGCTGGTTTTGGATCGGCGGGCGAATCGCGGCGTTGACCGGCACTCCCGGCTGGGAGATGTTCAAGCCGTGGGCGATCACGTCGATCACGGCTGCCGTAGCGGTGGCATTGGTGTTGTGGGCGAGGATGATTCGCTTCGAGTACGCGCTGATCGTCACAACGGCGACCGCCGCGGTGACGCTGGCCTACAGCTCCCCGGAGCCGTACTCCGCGATGATCACCGTGCTGTTGCCGCCGGTGTTGATCTTGACCTGGTCGGGCTTGCGCGGCGGGATCCGATCGGGCGGGTGGGCCGCGGTGATCGGGGCCGGCATCTTCCTGGGCTTCGCGGCGACCTTCTACAACCTGCTACTGGCCTACAGCGCGTTCACCGTGGTGTTGATGGCCCTGGTGCTGACGGCATCCCGCTGGCGTGACGGGATCAAGGCCGCGCTGGATCCGCTGGTCCGGCTGGCCGTCGTCGGCGTCATCGCGGCGGTGCTCGCGGCGGTCACCTGGCTGCCGTTCCTGATGCGGGCGACCCGTGACCCGGTCAGTAACACCGGCAGCGCGTTTCACTACCTGCCGGCCGACGGCGCCGAGCTGAGCTTCCCGATGCTGCAGTTCACCCTGCTCGGTGCGCTGTGCATGCTCGGGACGCTGTGGCTGGTGGTTCGGGCCCGTTCGTCGGTGCGGGCGGCCGGTCTGGCCGTCGGTGTGCTCGCCGTCTACCTGTGGTCGCTGCTGTCGATGCTCACCACGCTGGCGCGCACCACGCTGCTGTCCTTTCGGCTGCAGCCAACCCTCACGGTGTTGCTGGCCACCGCCGGCGTCTTCGGCTTCATCGAAGTCACCCTCGCGCTGACCGCCCGTCATCGCGCTGTACTCCCGGTTGCGACCGCGATCGGACTGGCCGGGGCGATCGCGTTCAGCCAAGACATCCCCGAGGTGCTGCGACCGGACCTCACCATCGCCTACACCGACACCGACGGGCACGGCCAGCGCGGTGACCGCCGTCCGCCCGGCTCCGAGAAGTTCTACCCGTCGATCGACGCCGCGATCACCCGGGCGACCGGAGCCCCCCGCGACGAAACCGTGGTCCTGACCGCCGACTACAGCTTCTTGTCGTACTACCCCTATTGGGGTTTTCAGGGGCTGACGTCGCACTACGCCAACCCGCTCGCGCAGTTCGACAAGCGGGCGGCCGCGATCAAGAGCTGGTCGAAGCTGAAAACTCCCGACCAGTTCATCCATGCGCTGGACACGCTGCCCTGGACGCCGCCGACGGTGTTCTTGATGCGCCACGGCGGCTCCGCCGGCGCGACAAGCGCCTACACGCTGCGGCTGGCCGAAGACGTCTACCCCAACCAGCCCAACGTCCGGCGCTACACGGTGGAGTTCGACGCCACCTTGTTCGCCGACCCGCGGTTCACCGTCACCACCATCGGCCCGTTCGTGTTGGCCATCCGTAAACCCGGACCGCACGTCTGATGGCTACAGAAACGGCACGCGCTGGGCAATTACCATCTAGGTCCGTGAGCGACAGCGACGTGGGCACCAACCACCGGGCCGCCC
>DASQSQ010000259.1:0-4247 GCA_035642315.1 Mycobacterium sp. | reverse complement strand
GGACGCGTTTGGGCGCCTCGCTACCGTCACGGTTTGGCTTATTGCGCATAGCTCTAAGGTGGCTGGCATGGCATACGACGTCGCCCGGGTGCGGGGGTTACACCCGTCGCTCGGGGACGGTTGGGTGCACTTCGACGCGCCGTCCGGGATGCTGATTCCCGACTCGGTGGCCACCACCGTGTCTACCGCCTTCCGCGGATCGTTCCCCAGCACCACCGGTCCGCATCCCGCGGCCAAGCGCAGCGCCGCCGTGCTGGAGGCGGCCCGGCAGGCGGCCGCAGATCTGGTCAACGCCGACCCGCGCGGCGTGGTGCTGGGCGCCGATCGCGCGGTGTTGTTGTCATCGCTAGCCGACGCATCGTCGACCCGTGCCGGGCTGGGCTACGAGATGGTCGTCACCCGCCTTGACGACGAAGCGAACATCGCCCCGTGGCTGCGCGCGGCAAATCGGTTCGGCGCCAAGGTGAAATGGGCCGAGGTCGACATCGAGACCGGCGACCTGCCGCCCTGGCAGTGGGAGGGGCTGGTTGGGCAGGCGACGCGTCTGGTCGCGGTGACGTCAGCGTCGGGAACGCTGGGTACCGTCACCGATCTGCGCCCGGTGACGAAATTGGTCCATGACGTCGGCGGGTTTGTGGTCATCGACCATTCCGCCGCCGCCCCTTATCGCTTGATCGACATCGATGAAATCGACGCCGACGTGGTGGCTATGAACGCCGTCGGATGGGGCGGTCCGCCCATTGGCGCGTTGGTGTTTCGCGACCCGGCAATGATCAACACCTTCGCTTCGGTGTCGACGAACCCGTACGCCACCGGGTCGGGGCGTCTCGAAGTCGGCGTGCACCAATTCGGTCTGCTGGCCGGCTTCGTCGCCAGCATCGAATACCTTGCCTCACTTGATGAGTCAGCGCGCGGAACGCGACACGAAAGACTCTCTACCTCAATGCAATCGGCGATGTCCTACATGGACGGGATCTTCGATTACCTGATGAGCTCGTTGCGGTCGCTGCCGTTGGTGGTGGTGATCGCGCGGCCCGACAGCCGGATACCCGTGGTCAGCTTCGCGGTCAACGAGGTGCCGGCCGAGCGCGTCGTGCAACGGTTGGCCGACAACGGGATTCTGGCGATCTCCAACGCCAGCTCGCGAGTGCTCGACGTGATCGGGGTCAACGACGTCGGCGGCGCGGTCACCGTCGGGCTGTCGCACTACTCGACGATGGCCGAGGTCGACCAGTTGGTGCGCGCTCTAGCGTCGCTCGGCTAGCTCGAGCTAGTCCAGGGTCAGGATGATCTTTCCCGTCACCTGCCCCGACGACAGCAGACGATGCGCTTCGGCGGCGTCCTGGATCGGCAGACGCGCTCCGATCACCGGCCTGACGCGTCCGTCAGCGATCATCGGCCAGACCGAGCTTGCCACCTCCGCGACGACGGCGCTCTTGCTGTTCGGTCCGGTTGTCGGCCGGCCACGAAGCGTGGTGCCGATGACCCGGGCCCGTTTGCTGAGCAGCTTGCCGATGTTGAGTTCGCCCTTCAGTCCGCCCTGCATGCCGATGATGACGAGCTGTCCGTCGTCGGCCAGAGCGTCGATGTTGCGGTCCAGGTACGAGGCGCCCATGATGTCGAAGATCACGTCGGCGCCTGCGCCGTCGGTCGCCTCGCGCACCCGCTCAACGAAGTCCTCGTCGTGATAGTTGATCAAGATGTCGGCGCCCAGTTCGCGGCACGATTCCAGTTTGGCCGCTGAGCCCGCGGTCACCGCCACTCGTGCGCCCAGCGCGCGGGCGACCTGAATAGCGTGGCTTCCCACACCGCTGGCGCCGCCGTGCATCAGGAGCACCTGGCCCTGGCTCAGATGAGCCGTCATCACCAGGTTCGACCAGACCGTGCACGCCACCTCCGGCACGCCCGCCGAGTCCGCCAGGTCCAGGCCGTCCGGATGCGGCAGCAGCTGACCGGCGGGAACGGCCGCATATTCGGCGTAGCCGCCGCCCGCCAGCAAAGCGCAGACTTCCTGCCCGGGTGACCAGCCGTCGACGTCATCGCCCACCTCAGCGATGACGCCGGAGACCTCCATGCCGATCACCTCGCTGGCGCCGGGTGGCGGCGGATACAGGCCGGCGGCCTGCAGCAGGTCGGCGCGGTTGACGCCGGCGGCGCTGACCTTGACCAGCACCTCGCCGGGGTCCGGTGCCACATCGGGCACTTGTTGCCAGACGAGTTCATCGGCGGATTCAGCGACGATCGCATGCATGCTCGCCACGCTACTACCTGCGAATACCGACAGTCCCAATGGCTTTCTCAAAGGCTATGTGTCGCATAGCATGACGTAATGGCGGCCCTCATTGCCGGCCGGACAGTCAGTGAGATGCCCGGGCTGGATATCGCCGAACAGAAGTCGTGGCAGAACTTCTTGGACTCGACCCTGCGGTTGTATTCGACGCTCAACCGTCAACTCACCGATGCGCACCAGCTGTCGCTGTTCGATGTCCGAGTGCTCGACATCTTGGACAACACCCCCTCCGGCTGTGCCCGGATGGGCGATCTGGCCGAGGCGCTGCCGTCGCTGCCGAGCCGCCTGACTCGGCAGATCCGTCGCCTGGAGGGGCTCGGGCTGGTGCGCCGCGAGGCCAGCTGCGATGACCGGCGTGGAGTCGTTGCCACGATCACAGACGACGGCCGCGCAGCAGTAAGGCAGGCCATGGTCACCTACGCCCAAAGTGTGCGGACCTATTTCCTCGGCCAGCTGTCACGTTCGCAGGTCGCCGCGATGGGGGAGAACTGCCGACGGATCAGCGCCGCGCTGAAGCGTTCCGATGGGGCTTCAAAGACCTGACACCGTTACCCTTGTCGGCGGTGGCGTGGCAGAGCGGCCTAATGCACTCGCCTTGAAAGCGAGAGACGGCTAAAACCGTCCGGGGGTTCAAATCCCTCCGCCACCGCCATGTGATGTCTCAAGACATCGGAATAGGTCTGAACCCACGTTTAGTGTTTGGGCTTTTTTCTCGGGCGGCCGCAGGGCACGCCGCGGGGCTGGTAGTCCCTGGTCGGATCCAGGGTTAGCTGGCGGAGGAGTTCGCCGGTGGCGGCGTTGATGATTCGGATGTCGAGGTCCTGGACGAGCACGAGGACACGCGTGCTTGCGTGGGTTCGTCCGACGCCGATGTGGTGCAGGTGGCCGGCGTGTCGCAGGGTGAGTTTTCCGAATTGGTCGATGCGGTCGGTGCGGACCCGGTTGTGGGTGTCGTCGCGGTGCCCGGGGGTGGCTTTGGGCCGGGTGGTGTAGATGGCGGCTGGGGTGGCGCGGTGCGGCAGTTCGCGGTGTGGGCGGCGACGGTTGTAGATCTCGACGTAGGCGTCGAGCTGGGTCTGCAGCGCGATGATTGTCGCCGCTTTGGGTTGGCGGGTGAGCCAGCGTTTGAGGGTCTGGTGAAAGCGCTCCACCTTCCCGCAGGTGGTCGGGTGATTGGGGCTGGAGTTGATCTGAGTCACTCCAAGGCGGCGCAGTTCGTTCTCGAGGTGGTTGCGCCCACCTTTGCCGCCGGCGAATCGGGTGGTGAATACCATGCCGTTGTCGGTGAGTGTGGAGGCCGGAATCCCATGTGTGTCACAGGCTTTGCGAAATGCGGCGAGCACGATGGAGCCGGTGACACGGGCGTGGGCGGTGACCGAGAGCGCGTAGCGGGCATGGTCATCGAGCCAGTTGAGGATCTCCACATGAGTCCCGTCGGCGAGCCACCAGTGGGTGAAGTCGGCCTGCCAGCGTTCGTTGGGTTGTTCGGCGGCGAACCGAATGTAGGACGACTTGGGCCGCTTCTGCGGGGTGGGGGTGATCAGCCCGGCCGCCCGTAGGTGGCGGTGGATCGACACCGGCGACACGACTAGCCCGTAGTGGGTTTGCAGGTGCCAGGCAATCGTGTGCGGCCCGTGGTCGAGACCTGTGCCCGACAAGGTGTCCCGCAATTCGATGATCAGATCGATGGTGGTTTGTGGCAGCCGGGTGGGGCTGGTGTGCGGGCGGCGCGAGCGGGGCTCAAAGGCGGCCTCGCTCTCGGCGCGGTAACGGGCGACTAGCCGGCTGATCCAGCCCTGCGAGACCCCATACTCCCGGGCCACTTCGGATTGGCTGCGGCCTTCAACAACGACAGCGGTGATAACCAGGCGAGCTTTCGACACTCGCCGAACGTCGCCCCGTCAACCTATTCCGATGTCTTGCGACACGCTATGCGTATGTCCTGAAACCAGACACC
>DASQSQ010000258.1:0-3192 GCA_035642315.1 Mycobacterium sp. | reverse complement strand
CTGGTCAAAAACCTGCAAAACCTTGAGCCGGCAATCAGTGCGCTTGCCGATATCGGTCCTGAGCTCGATGCGGCGCTTGCCTACGCGCCGACCTTCCCGTACACGCAGAACGTCATCGACCGAGCCTTCAGAGGTGACTACCTAAATAACAACATCACTTATGACTTTACGAATGCCCGGCTCAGGAGAGGCGCGTTGCTCGGCACCCACTGGGGACGGTTGGGTGCAGAACTTGTACCGGTGCCCGGGGACCCGCAGCGCTTGCAATACCAATACCCAGAGGGTGGGCCGGGGGTGCCGCCGCCCGTCAATTACCCGCTGACACCCGTGCCCAACCAAGGACGTCCGCTACCGGGGCCACCCCCGGCGTCGCTGGCACCTGCGGCTCCGCCGGTCAATCAGGGAGCACCCGCTGATGCACCGGGGCTCGATCCGGGTTCCCCTGTCCCGGGCGTGACGCCCGCCACGACCCAGCCAACGGATGGGGCCCGGTAGATGCTGACTCGTTTTGTCCGTATTCAACTGGCGATCTTCACGATCGCGGGGACTATCGGTCTGGTCGTGATGGTCGTGTTCTACATCCAGGCACAGACTCTGCTGGGTATCGGGCGGATGACGATCACGCTTCAACTGCCCGCCACCGGTGGCCTGTACCGGTTTTCCAATGTGACCTACCGCGGGACGCAGATCGGCAAGGTGACCGCGATATCGCTGACCCCCCACGGCGCCAAAGCCACTCTCTCTCTTGAGACGTCGCTGAACATTCCGGCCGACGTGCAAGCCGAGGTGCGCAGCATCTCCGCGGTGGGCGAACAGTACGTGGATTTGCGCCCGCGAACCGACTCGCCGCCCTACCTGCACGACGGCTCAGTCATCGCCAAGCACGACACCTCGATACCGCAGCCGATCGGGCCGGTGCTCGATCAGACCAGTAAGTTGATCAACAGCATCCCCACGGGCAAGCTCAGCGCACTGCTCGACGAGTCCTTCAAGGCATTCAACGGCGCCGGTTACGATTACGGATCGCTATTCGACTCGTCAGCACGAGTCTCGCGCGACCTCAACGGCGTCGCTGATCGCGCCCGAACCCTGACCCAGGACACCGGGCCAGTACTGGACTCGCAAGCCCATACCAGCGACGCAATCCGATTGTGGGCGCACAGCCTGGCCGGATTCACCGGCCAGCTGGCCAACAACGACCCGCAGGTGCGCACCCTGCTGGAAAGGGGGCCCGCGGCCTTCAACGAGGCATCAACGCTGCTGCACCAGATCAACCCGACGCTGCCGGTATTGCTTGCCAACCTCACCACCGTCGGGCAGATCGCCGTCACCTACCACGCCTCGATCGAGCAGGTGCTGGTGCTGCTACCGCCGGTGACTGCCGTTGCCCAAGCGGGTCTCGGCGACAAAAACCCGACCGGCACTGTGCAGGCCGATTACACCACCGCCATGGGTGATCCATCGAGGTGCACCGTGGGTTTCCTGCCGCCCAGTTCATGGCGTTCCCCCGCCGACACGACCACGATCGATACGCCGGACGGGCTGTACTGCAAACTGCCCCAGGATTCACCGATCGCGGTACGCGGGGCACGCAACTACCCCTGCATGGGGCACCCGGGAAAGCGCGCGCCGACCGTCGAAATCTGCGACAGCGACAAGCCATACGAACCGCTGGCGACCAGGCAGCACGCGTTCGGTACCTACCCGCTGGACCCGAACCTGATCGCGCAAGGCATCCCTCCCGATGACCGTGTTAACTGGTCCCGCGACAGGATCTTCGGCCCCGTGCAGGGCACGCCACTGCCGCCGCCGGCAGGAGCACCGCCCGGCGCGCCGCCGCCGGCAGGCGGTGTCAACGTGACGCAACCGGTGCCGCCGGGGGTTCCGCCGATCGCGCCGATCGACGTTCCCGACGTTCCCTCCGGACCACCGGGCCCCCCGGGTGGAGGTCCACAGGCGGCTCCAAGTGCCTTTAGTGGCAACAGCTTTGGCGCTTCCGCTGGCGGTCCATCGGTGGCCGTTGCCCATTACGATCCCCGCACGGGTCGCTATCTAGCTCCCGGCGGGCAGATGTATCGGCAGTCAGATCTGGTTAGGTCACCCAAAACCTGGCAGGACATGCTGCGCGCGTAGCACTCAAATGGGCCAATAGGGCGTAATGGGAGGTGATCATGGCGTCGCGGGAGCGTGTACCCGAGGCCCTCGAGGCTGGCGGCTGCAACGGCCCCCCAGCTGAGCGCGCCGAACTCACGGGTTTCGAACCGTCGCTGGCCGACGCGCAGGACGCGGTCGCCCTGGCCGAAGCACGGGCACAGGCTGCCCGGGAACGCGCCAGGCAGCTCAACCAAAAGGCCGATGCGATCGCCGGTCACCCGGACGAACAGATCGACGCGGTGGCCCACGACGAGGACGTCGGGGACGCGGCGGTCACCGACAGCGTCGCTGAGGCGGCGTCGCCATCGGTGAGTGGACGGCGTCGCCGGTTTCGGTTGCGGCGCTGGCTACATCGCCCCCGACGCAAAACTGTGGCTGCCGCAGGCGCGGCGGCGCTGGTCTGTGGCTCGCTCGCAGCGAGTGGTTATCTGGTGTGGCACCACTGGACCGTTGCCCAGCAACGGCAGCGCAGCGCGGAGTTCGCAGCGGCGGCACGCCAGGGCGCCGCGACGCTGCTGTCGATTGACGCCAGCAAGGCCAGGGAGGATGTGCAGCGCATCATTGACAACAGCACGGGTCAGTTCAATGCCGGGATGCTCCTGCATGCCGAGGAGCTTGTTAATTCGGTCGAGAAGTCGAAGGTGAGCACAAAGGTCACGGTCCAAGCCGTCGGTGTCGAGTCGATGACACACGATTCGGCGGTGGTCGTGGTCGCGGCGAAAGCCGAGGCCACCAACCCCGACAAAAAACTGCCACCGCGTCAGTGGCGGCTCATCATGACTCTGCACACACAGGGCGGGCAGCCGAAAGTCTCGGCCATCGAGGTGGTGCCGTGACCGTCGTTGATGAGTCAGATATCAGCGAGCAACCAGCCGTATCCGGCGCAACATCAGCGGGTCGCTTACACCTCAGCGGGATCCGCGAGTTACTGGGCCGGTGGTTGGCCCGGTGGCGTCCAATTCTGTTGACGGTATTGCTCATTGCGGCGATGGGGTGGGCCGCCGACTTGTTCTACAGTGACTACCGCCCCGATCAACA
>DASQSQ010000257.1:0-3440 GCA_035642315.1 Mycobacterium sp. | reverse complement strand
CGTCTACTTCGGAGGGGTATCCTCTGGCGTTCTGAGTCCTGACGATTCCGCGGTGCGCGAGATCGAGGATGTGTTACGGATCGCGGAACGATCCAGTGATGACGTCGCGGTGGCCTGGGCCCGGATGGCGCTGGGCGTTGCGCTGGTGCACCGCCACACGGATGCGGAACGTGACCGCGGACAGACGCTCCTGGCCGAGGTCGGCGATGTGTTCCTACGCCGCGGATTCTTGCTGTGCGACTTGCCACTCGTCGAGGTGTACGCGGCGCGTGAGAGGGCTCGGCATGGTGATCGCGATGAGGCGATACCGCTCATGCGCGCTGCGGTCGACCATCTGTTCCGCGAGGGACGGCTGCTTATTTGGGGCGTTCCTGCGACGGGTGTTCTCGTGGAGACTCTGCTCGATCGAAGCGCCGACGGTGACGTCGCCGAAGCGGAAGCCGCGATCGAGCGGTTGGCGAAAGCGCCAGCCGAAGAGGGTCTGGTGATGCGCGAGACCTTGCTGTTGCGGCTGCGGGCTTTGCTGGCGCGGGCTCGCGGCGATGTTGCCGCGTATGCGTGCTTCCGCAATCACTATCGCGACATGGCGAAAACGCTTGGCTACGAAGGACATATAGCGTGGGCCAAGGCGATGCCATGACGTCAACCGAATTGGCTTGTACTGCATGCGGTACCGCGCCGCGCGCGGGTGCGCGGTTCTGTGATGGTTGCGGTGCACCGGTCAGGGCGCACGATGCCCATGCGGAGTACAAGCAGGTGACGGTGCTGTTCGCCGATGTGGTGCATTCGATGGATATCGCCGCGGCGGTCGGTGCGGAGCGGTTGCGCGAGATCATGGCCGAGCTCTCCGACCGCTGTGCGGCGGTGGTCCACCGCTACGGCAGCACCGTCGCACAGTGGACGGGCGATGGGATCATGGCGGTGTTCGGCGCGCCGGTGGCGTTGGAGGACCACGCTATTCGTGCGTGTCTGGCGGCCTTGAGCCTTCAGCAGGAGAGCAAGCCGCTTGCCGTCGATGTCGGCGAGCGCGACGGTATCGATCTGCGGTTGCGGGTCGGGCTGAACTCCGGTGAGGTGATCGCCGGTGAAATGGGTTCGGGCCAGTTCGGTTACGCCACGGTGGGTGAGCAGGTCGGTATGGCCCAGCGGATGGAGTCGGTGGCCCCGCCGGGAGGGGTCATGCTCAGTGCGTCGACGGCGCGGCTGGTTGAGGGCGCGGCGAGTCTGGGTGAGTTGGAGTTGGTTCGGATCAAGAATGCCGCGGAACCGGTGCCCGTCCGCCTGCTGCTGGGCATGGCCGACGGGCATCGCGCCGTCGGGCATGCCGAGTCGAATCTGGTCGGCCGTGGCTGGGAGATGGCCGCGGTCGAGGGCTTGTTGGATCGCGCAATCGACGGCCACGGCGGTGTGGTCGGCGTGGTGGGATCACCGGGCATCGGCAAGAGCCGTCTGGTGCGCGAGGTCACCGCGATGGCCGCCGCTCGGGGTGTCGAGGTGTTCACCGCCTTCTGCGAATCACACGCCAGCGACATCCCGTTTTACGTCGTGGCGCGGTTGCTGAGTGCTGCCACCGGCGTGCGCGCCCTGGACAATGCGGACGCTCGTGCGGGAGTGCGCGCTCAATTCCCCGATGCCGACCCCGAGGACGTGCTGCTGTTGGAGGACTTGCTGGGCATCGCCGACCCTGAGGTGGCGCTGGCCAAGGTCGATCCGGATGCCCGGCGCCGGCGGCTGACCGCGCTGGTCAATGCCGCATCGCTGGCCCGTCAGGCCCCAGCGGTCTATGTCGTTGAGGACGCGCACTGGATCGACGAGGTCAGCGAATCCCTGGTCGCCGACTTTGTGGCGGTGATCCCGCAGACGCACTCCCTGGTGCTGATCACCTACCGCCCCGAATACCGGGGTGCGTTGAGCCGGGTGCCCGGTGCGCAGAGCATCGCCCTTGGGCCGCTGAGTGATTCGGAAACCACAGCACTTGTCTCGCAGCTGCTCGGTCCCGACCCCTTGACCGGGGGGCTGGGCCAGAAGATCGCCGAGCGGTCCGCCGGTAACCCGTTCTTTGCCGAGGAGATGGTGCGCGATCTGGCCGAGCGAGGCGTGTTGCGTGGCGAGCGGGGCGCATACCTGTCGGCGGCAGAGGTCGCCGATGCCGCCGTGCCGGCGACCCTGCAGGCCACCATCGCCGCCCGTATCGACCGGCTCGCCCTGGCCGCCAAGCAGACTCTGCATGCCGCCGCGGTGATCGGGTTGCGCTTTAGTGCAGAGCAATTGGCGTTGCTCGATGGTGAGGCTGAGCTGGGGGAGCTGATCGCAGCCGAACTCGTCGATCAGGTGCGGTTCACCCCGCACGCCGAGTACGCCTTCCACCACCCGCTGATCCGGACCGTGGCCTACGAAACACAGCTGAAGTCCGACCGCGCCGAACTGCATCGGCGGCTGGCAACCGCGATCGCACAACGCTACCCGGATTCGCTGGAGGAGAACGCGGCGCTGATCGCCGAGCATTTCGAGGCCGCCGATGACCTGCACGCCGCTTTCGGCTGGCACATGCGCGCCGGGGCATGGGCGCAATCCCGCGATATCCGGGCCGCGCGCATCAGCTGGGAACGGGCACGAATGGTCGCCGACCGGTTGCCCACCGATGACCCGGGCCGCGCGTCGATGCGCATCGCCCCGCGGACTCTGCTGTGCATCAACACCGTTCGGGTTGCCGGCACCGTCGCCGACACCGGCTTCGACGAACTGCGCGACCTCTGCACAGCCGCCGGCGACAAACTGTCGCTGGCGATCGGCATGGCCGGCGTGATATCGACGCTGGGATTCCATAACCGCTTCCGGGAAGCGGCACCGCTTGCGTCGGACTGCGGCCGGCTGCTCGAGTCGATTGCCGATCCGGCGTTGACGCTTATGCTTTCGACCGTCGTGAGCAGTGCCATGTGGGTCGTAGGCCAGGCGGCCGAAGGTCTGCGCTTGGCGCAGCGCGTCATCGACCTGGCCGACGGCGATCCCACCAAGGGCGGTCTGGGTCCCATCGGGTCACCGTTGGCGGCGGCGATCGTCATGCGCGGCTCCTGTCGATATTGCCTCGGCCTTCCAGGCTGGAGGGAAGACCTCGATCAGGGGATCGCGATGTTCCGCAGCGTCGACCCGGCGTGCTATCACATCCCGGTGGTGTGGAAGTACCGCTTCGCCGGCCATGCGGGGGTGTTGCTCCCCGACGCGGCGGCTGACCGGGACACCGCCGAAGCGATGGAGATGGCCGAGCATTCCGGCGATGACTTCGCGGTGGACGGCGCCCGGGTGAGTCGCGGCCTTGTCCTGATCAATCAGGGCGGTTCGCAACGCGCAGCTGGTTTCGCGCTGCTCGCCCAGTTTCGTCAAGCTAACTTGCGGCATGGGTACGCGAAAAACGTAGTGCGGACGGTCGACACCGAGATCGC
>DASQSQ010000256.1:0-6578 GCA_035642315.1 Mycobacterium sp. | reverse complement strand
AGTGGCTGGGGCTGGATCCCACCAACGACCAGATGGTCGACGAGCGGTACGTCATCGTCGGGCGCGGCCGCGACTACGCCGACGTCCCACCGCTGCGCGGGATCATCTACACCAATTCCGAGAAAAGCGTGATCGACGTGGCCGTCGACGTCGTGCCGTACGAAGGCGACGAATTGTATGCGTGATTTCCACTGTCCCAACTGCGGTCAGCGCCTGACATTCGAGAACTCGGCGTGCCTGGCGTGCGGCAGCGCCCTGGGTTTCTCCCTCGATGAGATGGCCTTGCTGGTGATCACCACGGGTGACGATGCCGACCATGCTGGCTTCGTGAGCGCCAGCGAATACGAACTGTGCGCCAATCGCCATGTCGCCGAATGCAACTGGCTGGTCCCGATTAATCAACCTCGCCTGCTCTGCGTGTCTTGCGCGCTGACTGTCGAACGGCCCAACGATGCTGACACCGGCGGCCTCGCGGACTTCGCCCGAGCCGAAGCAGCCAAGCGTCGGCTGGTCGTCGAGCTGCACGAGCTCAAACTGCCGATTGTCGGCCACGATCAGGATCCGGACTACGGGCTGGCTTTCCGGCTGCTGTCCAGCGCACACGAGAAGGTGCTGACCGGACACGAAAACGGGGTCATCACAATAGATCTCGCGGAAGGCGACGACGTGCACCGCGAGCAGTTGCGAGTCGAGATGGACGAGCCGTACCGCACGCTGTTGGGACACTTCCGCCACGAGGTCGGGCACTACTACTTTTACCGGCTGATCTCGCCGTCAAGCGACCACGACGCGCGGTTCCGCGAGTTGTTCGGTGACCCCGACGCCGACTATCAGGAGGCGCTGGACCGGCATTACAGCGAGGGCGCGCCGGACGGCTGGGAAGAACTCTACGTGTCGTCTTATGCGACCATGCATCCCGCCGAGGATTGGGCCGAGACGTTCGCCCACTACCTGCACATCCGTGACGCTCTCGATACGTCGGCCTGGTGCGGGCTGGCACCCGCATCGGCGACGTTCGACCGGCCGGCGCTGGGCCCCAGCGCTTTTCAGACAATCATCGACATGTGGCTGCCGCTGTCGTGGTCGCTGAACATGGTGAACCGGTCGATGGGTCACGACGATCTGTACCCGTTCGTGCTGCCGACCGCGGTGCTGGAGAAGATGAAGTTCATCCACACGGTGATCGACGAGGTGACCTCGGCGGCAAACAAACCCGCGGCGGTCAGCGGGTAGCCGCGGCAGTGCCGGTCACGGCATGGCCCGCCGCGCGTCGGGCCCCCACAGCGGCTGCAATTCGCCGGGCAGTGCCAGCTGCGTAGCCGCGATGACCTCGGCCAGTTCGCGCAACGCGGTGTGCGCGGCGGTCAGCAGGTCGGCCAACGCGGCGCGGCGCCCGGCGGCGGAGACCGCTTCCAGTGCGGCGGGATCGGACCTGCGCAGCAGGGTGCTGACTTCAGCGACCATCCGCTCCGGGCGCGACGACCCCGACGAGCCGGGCAGGGCGGCGAGGTCGGCCCGCAGTCGCTCCAGCTGATACACCAACGACCGCGGGTTGGTCGCGTCGAAGAGCATCAATTCGGCCAGGGCGGCGACACTGACCGTGCCCACCGTGCGGCGCCGATAGATCACCGACGATTCGCACGCAACCAGGGTCGACTCGATGATCGTTCGCTCTGCGGCGGCAGGGCGGACGGTGGTCAGAGTGCCACGCAGTAAGGCGGTCAGGCCAAGTCCGCGTTCGATCCGCTTGCCGATGTCCATCATCGTCCAGCCGACGTCGTGCACCATCGACTCCCCGGCCACCCCGGCCAACGTCAGCATCCCGACCAGCGTTTGCGATTGGCCCGCGGCCATCGCTGCATCGGCTTCGACGAGCGAATCCGGTGGTTCGGAACTGTGCGCGAGCGCGCGCTCCACGCCGGCCAGCACCGCCCAGGTGTCGTTCGATAACTGGTCGCGGACCGCCCTGGCGGTGTGGGCCAGCCGGTCGACCGACTGTACTAGCGACCCCGGCCGGCTGCGGTCCATAGTGAGAGACCACAACGTCGACGGTGCGATGGCGATGGTCTCGGCGTCGTCATCCGACCCGATTCCGGTACCGGTAATCCAGTCCAGCGCGGCCATCAGCACCGGCACGCACTCGCTTTCTTCGGTGTGTTGGCGGTACCGGTATTCGTAGTAGCGCTGGCGCGCGACGATCAGCAACCGGGCCATGTTCTCGGCGCGTTCGCCGTAGCGGCCCATCCAGAACAGGTCGGACAACACCCGTGGCGAGCTGACCGCCAGAGTGCCCGCACCCATCTTCACCGGCGGCTCGGGCGCCGGCACGGTTACCGCCTCGGCTCGCGCACGCTCGGTGGGGCGGACCCAGACATCCTTCGCCACAATGGTTTTCAGCGTGTATGCGGCCGGCCCCGTGGCCAGCACGTAGCCCAGGCCGCCGGTCATCGGCGCGTAGCCGCCGCGCTGAGCGACCGTGAACAACCGCATGCCCACCCCGCCTGAGGAGAAGTCACCGGCGTAACTAGTTGGCGCCGAGGAGAATTGCGGTAGTTCCTGGCCGACCCACTGCCACGGCGTGGCAGTGATGTGGGCAGCCAGGGCGGCCAACTGTGCCGTCGAAAGTGTCGGCCCGACAAACGTTGGTCCGCCGACGGTGCGCTTGATCAGCAGCGACGACAGGCGCACCAGTAGGTGCGAGCGTTCGCTGTCGATGCCGCCCCAGTAGCTGGGCGCGGTGGCCAGCAGCGGTGCCTCGCCGAGCAACCGCTCGGCCAGTTCGGGCAGGAACCGCAGCAGCCCAGCGCTTTCCAGGATCCCGCTGCCTAGCGTGTTGACTACGGTCACGGTTCCGCGGTGTTGGGCCTCTACCAAACCGACGACGCCCAGCCTGGAATCGGCTCGCAGATCCAGTGGGTCGGCGTAGGTCGCATCGACGCGGCGGAACACCACGTCGACGCGCTTGAGCGTGCCCAGCGAACGCATCCACACCTTGCCGTCGCGCACCACCAGATCCGCGTTCTCCACCATCGGGAAGCCCAGCAGCGTCGCGAGATACGCCTGATCGAAAGCGGTTTCGGAGTAGATGCCCGGGCTGAGCACAACCACCACCGGGTCTTGCACGCCGTCAGGCGCCGCGTCGATCAGGGCCAACCGCAGCGCCTGCGCAAACGGCGTCGTCGGGTGGGGCGCGACATTTTCGTACAGGTCGGGCATCGCGTGTGCGACCACCCGCCGGTCCGCCAGCGCGTAACCGGCTCCCGAAGGCGCTTGGGTCCAGTCGGCGTTGACCTGGAAACTGCCGCCCGGTAGCCGGCTGACATCGCAGCCGTGCATGAAGAGTTGGTGGTGCCCGGGCACTTCGATTCCGGTCGCGGCGCGAACATAACCGGGGTGGGCGAACAGTAGTTCAGGCGGCAGCACGCCGTCGGTCAGCGAGCGGCGGGCCCCGTACAGATCGGCGAGCACGGCGTCGAGCACCCGCGACCGCTGGATCAGGCCGGCCTCGAGCACCTCCCAGTCCGCCGCGGGCACCAACAGCGGCAGCGAGTCCAGCCGCCAGGGTCGCGGCTCGGCGCCGTGACCGTTGGTGACCGGCGCCTTGCCGGATTCGATTCCGGTGTAGGTGATGTCGTCATTGTCGACCAGTTGCTGCACGGCGGAACGCAGCCGATTCAACCCGGACCGCCCGCGCTCTCCGACAGCGTCGGCAAGCTCGGTCCAGGCTGGCCGCACATTTCCGGCTTCATCGACGAATTCGTCGTAGCCGATGAGCGGGCCCGCGAATCCCGGGGTGCGCAGATCGAACAAGGCTTCCTGCGCCCGCGCGGCGCGATACCCGGCCAATAGTTGGTCGACGTCGGAGCGGTAGCGAAAAGCTGCCGACGGCTCGCTGGAAGGTAGTGCCATTTCAGCCATATCGCCCAATGCCATTACTGCAGCACGGTACGCACGCGCCGCAGGTCCAGGATGCCCGGCGCGCCGATGTCTGTGGAAATTCGGGCCTGCTTTTCCCGGATATCGGACAGGTCGAGTTTGCCCGGGGTGAAGCCGGTCGCCTCGAAGCGGCGGGCGCGGCGCGACTCGGCCGTGACGGCGTTGACGGGTGGCTCGTCGTAGGCGAGCCCGCCCGGATGGGCGATGTGGTAGGTGCAGCCGCCGCTCGACATGCCGGTCGTGAGGTCGACGAGCTCGAACTGCAGCGGACCATCGACCGTGATGCTCGGGTGCAGAGCGCTGGGCGGCTGCCAGGCCCGGAAACGCACTCCGCCCACATGGATGTCGGGATTGTCGGTGGCCAGCAACGGCAGTGGGTAGCCGTTGCAGGTCACCAGGTAGCGGTGGCGGTCGGCGCCGATGACGCGAACCTGGATGCGCTCGACGGACGAGTCGACGTAACGGGCGGTCCCGGTGGCGGTGGCCTCCTCGCCGAGGGTGTTCCACGGCTCGATCGCCCCGCGCAGCTCGATCTCGACGCTGTCGAACACGGCGGTGCCGATGCGTGGGAAGCGGAATTCGGTGAACGGGTCCAGCCAGCTGGTCTCGAATGTGATGCCGTGCGCACGCAGGTCGGCGGCGACGTCGGCGATGTCATGAATGAGGAAGTGCGGCAACAGGTATCGACCGTGCAAGTTCGAGCCGTGCCGGATCAGCGGAGCGCGCAGCGGCTCGTCCCAGAACCACGCGACCAGCGAACGCACCAGCAGCGACTGCACCATCGCCATCCGTAGATGCGGCGGCATCTCGAAGCCACGTAGCTCCAACAGGCCCAGCCGACCACGCGGACTGTCCGGGCTGTAGAGCTTGTCGATGCAGAACTCGGCGCGATGCGTATTGCCGGTGATGTCGGTGAGCAGATGCCGCAGCGCGCGGTCGGTGACCCAGGGTCGTGGGCGGCCATCCTTGGAGGACGAAGCAAGCCGGGCGATCTCGGCGAACGCGATCTCGAGTTCGTAGAGGGCCTCGGGGCGGCCCTCGTCCACTCGCGGCGCCTGCGAGGTGGTGCCGACGAACCGCCCGGCGAATAGGTAGGACAGCGACGGGTGGCGTTGCCAATACGTCAGCAGCGAGACCAGCAGGTCGGGGCGGCGCAGCAGCGGCGAGTCCTTCGGGGTGATACCGCCGAGCGTGATGTGATTCCCCCCGCCGGTGCCGCCGTGGCTGCCGTCGACGTCGAACGACTCGGTGGATAGCCGGGCGAGTCTGGCTTGCTCGTACAGGGTCTCCAGCTGCCGGGTTTGCTCGGCGAAGCTGGCGGTGGGCGCGATGTTCACCTCGATCACCCCGGGGTCGGGGGTGATCGTCGTCGACGTCAGCCGTGGGTCCGGCGGCGGTTCGTAGCCTTCGATCACGACCGGGCAGCCGATCTTCGCCGCCGCGGCCTCGATCCGGGCAATCAGGTCGACGAAGTGTTCGAGTGCCTCGGTGGGCGGCATGAACAGGTAGAGCAGCTCGTCGCGAACCTCGGCGACCATCGCGGTGATCGGCGCATCGTCGGCGTCCTCGACCACCGACTCGGCGTCAGACAGGCTCAGCGTGTCGCCGACAGCGGTCGGGTCGGCGGCGAAGGACTCGCGTGGCGGCTTCCAGCTGATCGAATCCAGCGGCAGCCGCAGACCCGCCGGCGAATCCCCGTCCAGCAGCACGACGCGGCCGCGGCGCAGCCGCCAGTCGGCGCTGGCCCAGCCGAGGTCGTCGTCGCGGCGGTGCAGTGGCAGCACGAACGCCGCCGCGGACGTGGTGGACTCGTCCAGGCGTGCCAGCAGCGCGGCGCGGCCGGCGGCGGTGTCCCCAACCTGGGGGCCGAGATCGTCGTCGGATGCCACCGGATCGCCGTCGGGCTGACGGACTTTGGCCGCCAGCCGCGACAGCGGGTCCTCGTAGACCGGCCGCACCTGTGATAGCGGCAGTCCCAGGCCGTCGGCGATACCGGCAAGCAGCTTGTAGGCCGTCTCGTTATCCGCGGGCGCGCTGCTCGGGTCGGGACTCCACGGGTCGGCCAGCAGCGCGTTGTCGGTCCACAACGGCTGCCCGTCGGCGCGCCAGTACAGCGCAATCTGCCAGCGCGGCAACGGTTCACCGGGATACCACCTGCCCTGCCCGCGCTGAATCAACCCTTGCGGGGCCCACGTCGCCTTGAGCCGGGCAGCCAGATCGGATGCCCGCTGGCGCTTGTGCGGGCCGTCGGCGGCCGTGGTCCACTCCTCGTCGACCTGGTTGTCCACCGACACGAAGGTGGGCTCGCCGCCGATGGTGAGCCGGACATCGCCGGCGGCAAGCCGTTCGTCGACTTGGCGACCGACTTCACAGATCGCCTGCCAGGCCTCGTCGGTGTAGGGCAGCGTGACGCGTGGGTCTTCGTGGACGCGGGTGACGGTGTTGGAGAACTCCAGCACCGATTGGCACGGGTCGGTGCCGCCGCTGATCGGAGCCGCCGTGGCCGGATGCGGCGTGGCCGCCAGCGGGATGTGACCCTCGCCGGCAAACAGCCCCGACGTCGGGTCCAGCCCAATCCAGCCCGCGCCGGGGATGTACACCTCGGCCCACGCGTGCAGGTCGGTGAAGTCGGCGGCGGGTCC
>DASQSQ010000255.1:0-4334 GCA_035642315.1 Mycobacterium sp. | reverse complement strand
CCTGCCGGACCGGCTGACCGACGTCATCTCGCGCGGCAGCGGAAACAGCTTCGCGCTCAACGCTCTTGGCGGTGACATCGGCGGTTTGGACCGTCTCGCCGGACTTGCCGGAACACTGCTGCAGAAGGATGTCCGTTTGGTCGCCGACCTGGCCGATGCCGCCGCCGTCCCCGGTGGGGCCGTGCTCGACGCCGCCGACGCCACCCTGACTCTGATGAAACACCCACGGTGAGAATCGGATTCATCGGCGCCGGCCGGATGGGACACCCCATGGTGGCCCGTCTCGTCGAGGCCGGCCACGACGTCGCGGTGTTGGGGCGTTCCGCGGCGAAGCGCGCTGCCGTGGCTCAATTGGGCGCCACTGCGGTCGCCGACATCGCGGATGTGACCGCCGGCGCGGAGGTCGTGGTGATCTGCGTGTTCACCGACGAACAGGTGCGGCAAATCTGCTTGGAGAACAGCCTGCTCGCGACGATGTCGCCGGGCTCTGCGCTGGTGGTGCACACCACGGGAAGTCCCCGCACGGTGGAGGCCATCGCCGTGCGCGGAGCACCCCATGACATCGACGTCGTTGATGCACCGGTCAGCGGAGGCCCGCACAACGCCGCGGCCGGTGCCCTGACGCTGTTCGTCGGCGGCGCCGAGGAGGCGGTAGCGCGCGTACGCCCGGTGTTGGGCTGCTACGGCGATCCGATCCTGCACGTCGGCCCGTTGGGCGCGGGGCAGAAGGTGAAGCTGGTCAACAACGCGCTGTTTGCAGCGCAAATCGGATTGCTCTCCGGGTCGATCGAACTGGGTGCGCGACTCGGCGTGCCGGAGTCGACGCTGCTCAACGCGCTTCCGCACGGCAGCGCGGCGAGTCGCGTGTTGGACATCGTCGCCAGGGGCGGGTCCGTCGCGTCGTTCATTGACACTGCGGGCGAATTCGTGGGCAAAGACGTTGGCGTGGTCAGGGGTATCGCCGCCGAACTGGGCAGCGACCTGGGTGTGCTCGACGACGTCATCGACACGGCTATCAGGGTATGAAAATGGGGTCTTTTCGACACCAGACGAACCGTCTACCGTTAGCGTTACAGTCAAGCATTCCGTCGTAAAGATGTAGGCCGCCCGCGGGGCGGCGAGGAGGGTGCAATGACCAAGCCAAAGGTCGTGTTTGATCCGTTCTCCGAGGAGTACTTCACCAACCCGTTCGAGATCTATCGGCGAATGCGTGAGGACGCCCCGCTCTACTACGACGAGAAAGAGGACTTCTACGCGCTGACCCGCCACGAAGACGTGGCTGCCGCGCTCAAGGACTACGAGACTTTCTCGTCCTCGCGCGGCTGCGACCTGGCGATGGTGCGCAGGGGCATATCGCCCGAGCAGCGGTCCATCATCTTCATGGACCCCCCGGACCACCGTCACATGCGCAGCCTGGTCAACAAGGCGTTCACCCCACGAGCCATCCAATCGCAGCACGACACAGTCGTCGAAGTAGTCGAAAAGTACCTGGGCGCGGCCGATCCCGATCACTTTGACGTCGTTCAGGACTTCTCCGGGCCGTTCCCGGTCGAGGTCATCACCACGATGGCCGGAGTGCCGCCGGAGTACCGCCAGCAGGTGCGTCACTGGATCGACACCAGCCTGCACCACGAGCCGGGGCAGATAGAGATCAGCGAGGCCGGCGTGCAGGCCAACATCGACACCGCGATGTACTACTACAGTCTCGTCCAGGAGCGGCGCGCCGAGCCGCAGGACGACATGATCAGCAGGCTGATCGCCGCCGAGATTCCCAGCGATGACGGCACAGTTCGCCGCCTGGACGACATCGAGATCTGCGGTTTTGCGACGCTGTTGGGCGGTGCAGGCGCGGAGACAGTCACCAAGTTGGTCGGCAGCGCCGCAGTGCTGTTCGCGCGCAACCCAGATCAGTGGCAAAAGCTGCAGGAAGACCGCAGCAAAATCCCGGGCGCCATCGAAGAGTTGCTGCGTTACGAAGGACCGGTGCACTACAACGTCCGCTGGACGATGAAAGAAGCACACGTCGCCAGTGGCACGATTCCCGCCGGCAAGCCGGTGTTCCTGATGAAAGCCGCGGCGAACCGAGACCCCGATGCCTTCACCGACGCGGACACATTCGACATCGAGCGTGACCACACCGAGGCGCAGCACCTCGGTCTGGGATACGGGATTCACAGTTGCCTGGGCGCGGCACTGGCCCGGATGGAAAGCAGGATCGCGATCGAGAAGCTGCTCGACTTCATGCCCCGCTACGAGGTGAACTGGGAGGGCTGCAAACGGGTCACCATGCAGAACGTCGCGGGCTGGCTGAACGTACCGGTGAAGGTATTGCGCTGAGGGGCTGTGAATGACGAAGAAGATCGAAGTCGACTGGGGTTTGTGCGAAAGCAACGGGGTGTGCATGGGCATCATCCCGGAGGTTTTTCAGCTCGAGGATGACGACACGCTGACCATCCTGCAGGAGGACGTCACTCCGGAGAACGAAGCGCAAGTGCGCGACGCGGTCCGGCAGTGCCCGCGGCAGGCCATTTCGATCGTCGAATAGCGCTGAGCTAAAGGGAATTCACTTTGCTCCAAAGGCAATAGCCCTTCATCGTTATCGAGAACAGATTAGGTAAGACCCGAAACGACAGCTGTTGCCCCACCGCCCCGATCTCGACTTGAGGCGAGCTGACAACTCCCGCACTGACCACGGCTATCTGCTCCGCGATGCACTGGCTGCTGGAGTTTTGTGGGAGGGCGATCCAGTCGCCTGACCGTAGGTTGTAGTTCCGAGTTCCCTCGCCGCGCAGTGTCAGTTGGGGTCCATAGGTCAGCCATCGGTCACTGCTCGGGTAATCGGAGGTGACGATTTTCCATTGGTAGCCGTGGTTTGGCTGCTGCAGGCACACCAGGTTGATTTTCTGCTCCGGAAGCCAGGTCATCGCGTTGGCGAGATCCGGCGGACAGGCGGTGTCTGGTTGCGGTACAACGGGATCCGCATACGCCGCTGTCGGTGCGGAAAGTACTGCGAGGGCTTCTGCCAGCGTCGTCAGGACTACCGCCGCGGTCATTTTGATAATCGGCTTAGCCTTCGTTGAACCAATCGGTCGTTTCGGCCCGTAACCGATGACGATCCGAGAGCCGGGGGCTAGGGCAACGTAGTATGCATCAACATTACGCTGTAGGCCGACCACAGCGAGAGGTTGAAGTAGAGGTCGTGGCCGGTCGACCAGGGGTGGATGAACGGGGCGTAAATGCCGCCGGGAAGTTGTGTTGACGTCACCAGGGTCTGCGATGCGCTCCACGGTCCTTGTGGATTGTCCGCTGTCCGCATCACGACGTTGTTCGAGCCGTCGGTGTAGAGCACCACGTACTTGTTGAGGTAATCGTTGTATTGAACTGACATCTCGCTCACAGGAGCCGAAATAACCGGCGTGGCGGACCATGGGCTGTTTGCGACCCACGATCCTGTCCCAAAGAAATTCCACCACGGATTGCTCCAGTATTCGTACTGACTGAGGTCCAGCACTGCGTTCTCCGGGACGCGCGACACATATGCCGAACCGGAGCGTCCGGACGGGGTACCGAATGAGTACACGTAACCGTCGCCTCGGACGAACGCGCCCTGCTGAAAATTCTGGTTGCCCCAGTTGAACCAGACACTGGGCACGCTGAAATAAAAGCTAGGCCGGACGGTTCCAGGGTTGGCGGTCCAAGTTTCGCCGTTGTCGGTGGAAGTCGCGATTGCCGAGAAGTTCGTGGTCCATTGGCCAGGATTGCCCCACTGCTGGACCGACATGAAATTGACGTATTGTGTTGTCCCCACCGAGATCCCTGCGGTGGGAATGATGGTCACTTCGGTTGGGGCGAGATTGAGACTGGCGATGATCTGTCTTGAAAAGTTCGATCCCGGTGGGGTCGCGGACAGGACTGGTGAGCCGGCGTAGACGTTGCCGAACGCGGGATCCGGCACCGATATTCCGTCGGACAGATTGCGGTCCGCGCTACGAAACAGGGTATTGCTCCGCCACTGTTGGCCAGCGACGCTGCAATCGCCGAACGTGTCGCCGAATGCCATGAGCACCTGATCATTCGCACCGGTTTGGCCGTTGTCCCACATAATCCCGAGATCTGCACCCGAGATGGTGAAGCGTAGGTATGTGTTGTTCGGGCTGTTGGGTCCATCCACCCAGTTGACGATCGTTGTCGTCGGGGCCGCGGTAGCCGCCGCTGCGTTTGGACCCGGATTGATCGGACTCGTGGGGTTCGGCACCTGTTGGGCCGCCGCCGGACCGGGAGGCCCGGGCACGGGCCAGGGCAGCACCGCGCCTTCCTGTTGCATCGGCGCGAAG
>DASQSQ010000254.1:0-4913 GCA_035642315.1 Mycobacterium sp. | reverse complement strand
AGCGAGCCGACCGTAAGCACATCACCTTCGGCTCCATGTATTTCCACGATCCGACCTGCGTACGGGCTAGGTATCTCGACTTCGGCCTTGGCGGTCTCCACCGAGCACAACGGTTGGTTGAGTTCAACATCGTCACCGACTGCGACGCGCCAGCAGGACAGCGTCACCTCTTCGAGGCCCTCGCCGAGGTCGGGAACGATGAAGGCCTTGACGCGGTCGTGGTCGGCGGGCGTAGTCACGGCATTTCCAGCACGCGCTCAACACAATCGAGTAGTCGATCGGGACCGGGTAGCCACAGCTTCTCGAGCCGGGCCGGTGGATAAGGGGTGTCAAAGCCGCAGGCTCGCAACACCGGTGCTTCGAGTTCGTAGAAAAGCTCTTCTTGGATGCGGGCAGCCAGGCCTGCGCCGTAGCCCAGGCTCCGCGGCCCCTCGTGCAGCACCACGCACCGACCGGTGCGGCGGATCGATGCGGCCACGGTGTCGAAATCCAGCGGGACCAGGGACCGCAGGTCGACGACCTCGAGGCTCCAATCATGTTGCTGGGCAGCCATTTCAGCTGCTGACAGTGCCGTACCCACCAGGCCGCCGTAGGTCAGCACGGTGACGTCGGTACCAGCGCGACGCACCGCGGCTCGCCCGATCGGAAGCCCGGGATCGTTGGTGTCGACGACCTCACGACCCCAGTAGCGCCGCTTGGGCTCTAAGAACATCACCGGGTCCGGACAGGCGATGGCGTGGCGCAGCAGCCAGTAGGCGTCTGACGGTGTGGACGGCACCACAACCTTCAGGCCCGCGGTGTGCGCCCAGTAGGACTCGGTGGATTCCGAATGATGCTCGACCGCACCGATTCCGCCGAACGATGGTATCCGCACGGTGACTGCCATGTTGATTTCGCCGCGGGTACGGGTTCGGTACTTCGCCAGGTGGCTGACCACCTGATCGAAGGCGGGATAGGAGAACCCGTCGAATTGGATCTCGGGCACCGGCACGAAGCCCCGTAGCGCCAAGCCGACGGCGATGCCGATCACCGCGGATTCAGCCAGCGGGGTATCGAAACAGCGCTGCGGGCCGAATGTCGCGGTGAGTCCTTCGGTGACCCGGAAAACACCGCCGAGTGTCGCCACGTCCTCACCGAAAACCAGCACCCGGTCGTCGCCGGCCATCGCATCGTGCAGTGCCCGGTTGAGCGCCTGGACCATCGTCAGCGGCGTCGCGGTGAACACGTCTGCGGTCGAATGGGTGGGGGGTTCGGCGATCTGGGTCATCACACCTCCCGGCGGATTTCCGTGCGCAACTGCTGGCGCTGCGCTTCGAGTCCCGGCGTCATTTCTGCGTACACCGAGGTGAAGACCTCGTCGATGTCGATGTCGGGGGCCGCGGACACCGCGTCGCGCAGGTCGGCGCGCAGCCGCTTGCACCGTGCGGCGACCCGGTCTTCCAGCCGCTCCGACCTCAATCCCCGGTGCTCCAGGTAGGTCCGGTAGCGCGGAATAGGGTCCAGCATCTGCCACCGATCCAGTTCTTCCTGGCTGCGGTATCGCGTCGGATCGTCCGACGTGGTGTGTGGGCCGAGCCGGTAGGTGATCGCCTCAATCAACGTCGGACCGTCGCCGGCTCTGGCCCGGGCTGCGGCTTCGGCCATCACCGCGTAACACGCCAGCACATCGTTGCCGTCCACCCGGACACCGGGCATTCCATAGCCGATCGCCTTGTGCGCGATGGACGGCGCAACGGTCTGGTTGTGCAGCGGCACCGAGATCGCCCACTGGTTGTTCTGCACATAGAACACACACGGCGCTTTGAACACCGCCGCAAAGTTGAGCGCCTCGTGCACGTCGCCCTCGCTGGTGGCGCCATCGCCGAGAAAGGCCACCGTCATCGAGTCCTCGCCGAGTCGCTGGGCCGCCATCGCCGCGCCGACGGCATGCAACGTCTGGGTGCCGATCGGAACCGATATCGGGGCACAGCACTTCTTGGTGAAATCCACCCCGCCATGCCATGTTCCGCGCCACGCGGCACCGACGTGGCCGGGTGGGATGCCGCGAACGAGATAGACGCCCAGTTCGCGGTATTGGGGAAACAACCAATCGGTCTTGCGCAGGCACGCCGCCGCACCGACCTGCGCCGCCTCTTGGCCGCAGCAGGACGCGAACAGCGCTAGTTCACCTTGCCGCTGCAGGTTGACGAATTCGGCGTCCACATCGCGGGTGACCACCATCATCTCGTACAGCCAGCACAGCGTCTCCGCCGGAAGCTCACGGCTGTAACGGGCCTCTGCTGTCGGTGTGCCATCAGCGGCGACGAGTTGCACCGGCTCGAGGTCGACCGTCAGCGGTGTGAGAGCAGCTTCAGTCATACCGCCTCCAACCAACAGCCGGCGCAGGTGCGCGGCGGGTCAGAGCAAACCCGAAGACTGGGCTACTACGAGCCAGTTTCAGCCGCCGAGCTGGACAATCCGTTCGGCTCGCCGCAATACGGGCGCATCCACCATTATGCCCTCAAATGCGAAGACACCGCGTTCATCGACGGCTGCGGCAAGAACGTGTCGCGCCCACTGCACCTGGTCCGCAGAAGGCGCATAACCGGCCCGGATCACGGGTAGCTGGCTGGGGTGGATAGCAACCTTCGCGTCGAAGCCCACCGCGACCGCGTCGTCCACTTCGGCGCGCAGCCCGTCGAGATTCTTGATGTCGAGGTAGACCGAATCCAGCGCGAGGCGACCGTACGCCTTGGCGGCCAGCAGGGATTGTGAGCGGACATGACGGGCCACTTCGCGGTATGTCCCGTCCGGGTAGCGATTCGCGGTACCGCCAAGCACCGCGAACAAGTCCTCGGCACCCCACATCACCGCGACTGCATTGGCCACGGACACCGTCTCGGTGACGGCGAGCGCACCCATCGGCGATTCGACCAGGACGATGACGTTCAACGGCGCCAGCGCGCTAACCTGTTCGGGCGACTCACATTTGGGCAACATGACGGTGTCGTAGCCCGTGCGTTCAAGGGCCGCCAGGTCGAGCTCTTGGTCGACAGTGCCGAACTGGTTGACGCGCACCACGGTCCGGGCCGGATCGAGCTGGACGTCGACCAGCGCTTCGCGGGCGGCAGGACGGTCGGCAGCGGCACATCCGTCCTCGAGGTCGAGAATGACGATATCGGCTGCGGCAGCGGCTTTTTCGTAGCGCTCGGGACGGTCGGCCGGGCAGAAAAGCCATGCCGGCCCGGGATTCTGCAGGCCCATCAGGTTCCTCCGTCAGCGGCCTCTGGTGGCCGCATCCGGACCATGGTCTTGCGACTCGCCGTGGCCACCACGTCACCGTGCTGATTTCGGCCGGTATGCGCAAACGTCACGATGCCCTCTCCGGGACGGCTCTTCGATGCCCGCTTCTCGGTGATGACGGTCTCGGCGTAGAGCGTGTCGCCGTGGAACAGCGGTTTCGGGAAGGCGATTTCGGAGAAACCGAGATTGCCCACGATGGTGCCCTGGGTCAGCTGCGCGACTGACAATCCGACCAGGGTCGACAGGGTGAACATCGAGTTCACCAATCGCTGATTGAACGGCGGCAACGCGTCGGAGAACGCGGCATCCAGGTGCAGCGCTTGGGTATTCATGGTCAACGTGGTGAAGAGGACGTTGTCGGCTTCGGTGATGGTTCGCCCCGGCCGGTGCAGGTACCGCACGCCCGTCTCGAATTCTTCAAACCACAACCCGCGCTGGATGACGGTCTTGACCGGTTGCTCGCCGTTCTCTGACGTCACAGCCCCACCTCGCGCGCGATCAGCATCAACTGCACTTCGGTGGTGCCCTCCCCGATCTCCAGGATCTTGCTGTCCCGGTAGTGGCGGGCGACAGCGAATTCGTTGATAAACCCGTAGCCGCCGTGGATTTGGGTAGCGTCACGCGCGTTGTCCATCGCCGCTTCGCTGGCCACCAACTTGGCGATCGCCGCCTGCTTCTTGAACGGCTTGCCGGCCAGCATCAGCGCCGCAGCGTCGTAATATGCGGTGCGAGCGGTGTGCGCGCGGGCCTCCATCCGCGCGATCGTGAATGCGATGGACTGATATCGGCCGATCGGTTGACCGAACGCTTCGCGTTCCTTTGCGTACTTGACGCTTTCGTCGACGCAACCCTGCGCGGCTCCGGTGGACAGTGCGGCGATCGCGATGCGGCCCTCATCGAGAATGCGCAGGAAGTTGGCATACCCGCGACCGCGTTCGCCGAGCAGATTCTCCTCGGGCACCCGCACGTCGTCGAAGTTCAGCGGATGGGTGTCCGAAGCGTTCCAGCCCACCTTGTTGTAGGCGGGCTCCGCGGTGAACCCCGCCGTGGGTACCGGCACCAGGATCGACGAGATCTCCTTCTTGCCATCTTGATCGCCGGTCACCGCGGTGACGGTCACCAGCTTGGTGATGTCGGTGCCGGAGTTGGTGATGAACTGCTTGGACCCGTTGATTACCCAATGACCGTCGTCGATGTGCGCGGTGGTCTTGGTGGCGCCGGCATCGGTGCCGCCGCCGGGCTCGGTCAGCCCGAACGCGCCCAGCGCGCGACCACTTGCCAACTGCGGCAACCATTCCTGCTTCTGCGCATCGGTGCCGAATCGGTAAACGGGCATGGCGCCCAGCGAGACGCCGGCCTCCAGTGTGATGGCGACGCTTTGGTCGACCTTGCCCAGTTCCTCCAGGGCCAGGCATAGGGCGAAGTAGTCGCCGCCCATGCCGCCGAATTCTTCCGGGAAGGGCAGACCGAACAGCCCCATGTCGGCCATCCCGGCGACGACCTCGTACGGGAAGGAGTGCTCGGCGTCGTGCTGCGCGGCTACCGGTGCGACGACGCTCTGAGCGAAGTCACGCACCGTCTTGGCCAACTGCTGGTACTCGTCCGGCAGCGTTCCCGTGGACAGGAAATCA
>DASQSQ010000253.1:0-3348 GCA_035642315.1 Mycobacterium sp. | reverse complement strand
CGGTAGCCTCCGGAACGAGAACGCGCGTCGCAGCCCCGCCACCGACATCGGGATGGCGCGCCATGAATTCACGCAAAAACATGGCCCCCGTGACCTTCGGATTGATGTCCTGGACGGCCGCCACCACCGCGTCGCCGAACTTTCCGCCTAACGTACCGATCGCGAAATCGACGCCGCAGTGAAGCAAGCCCAGCCGCCGGTTCAGGTCGCTCATCGCCCCGCGCAGCTTGGGGTACAGGGCCTTGTCCAGTCCGAGTGCCTGCCAATCTGCGTCGCCCACAAAGACGTTGCCCTTCCACGCGGTGCCACGCATGAATTGAAGGGTGAGGCCGTCCAGCAGCTTGCCCGACCGCACGTGCGCTGACGGCGTGGTCAGAACTTGCTCGCCAGCGATGGTCCGCTCGAAGTAGGTAACGTGGGCCTCGAGAACTTGATCGCCGCCCAAGTTCCACGCTTTCGTTGCGAGCTCTTCGAGCTGACGAGTGTCATCGAGTTCGATGTTGGCGACGATGCGCCCGCCATTTCCACCCTCGGACGGTTTCAGGCAACCACGCGTTAGCCCGTAGCGCTCCTTCAAAAGCGTGCTCGCACGCACAAGATCACGACTGAAGTCGCAGCGATTCTCTTGCCAGGGAACGGCATAGCCGGGAATCACCGGAAGCGCTGTCCGCAGCGCCTGGAACGCCTCGCTCGCACGGTGTTCGTGGTCCAAGATGAGCGGGGGCGCTTGGTCTTGCACCTGGCCGTCCAGCCGCAGCGCAGACTCGACCGTTGGATGCAGCATGCGCTTACCGTTCCACGCCCCCAGACGGGAGTTGTTGGCGTCCACCCGAATCCGTTGAAGGCCAGCAGTCTGCGCCAACCAGGTGACGAATATTTGGAACTCGGGCTCGAAGTCGTATGGAGACACGACAGCCGAAGGTTGCTCGCGCAGGAACTGGATCATCTGGGCTATCACGGGATCGCGATCGCCGGCATCGACCGCCCGCCGCAGCAGCGCGTGAGACATGTAGTAGTAGTCGGTATCCGGGAGTGCCAAGCGCCGGACACCTTCTTTGGCAATCGCGCGACGCCACGGGCGAGTTCGCCCGACAACCAAGTCACCGCTGCGCGCGAGATACAAACCGCGAGTTTCGACATAGGTCGTGAGGTCCGAGACCGGCCGTCCCTCAACCATCGCCGTGAGGTCTGTCTCGAAACTGTACGCAAACGGTGTGGTCGAATGCACGATCAACCGCGATTGTTCAGCGCTCGGTGACGAGAACTCGACGTACTCATCCACCATGTCGAGCAGGTCGCACGGTTCGATCGATAGCAACTTGCGGCTAGCGATGGCGATGTCCGTCTCATCAAGTCGCAGCGGACCGGCATAGCTCTGCCAGGCAACTTCGCGTCCGTCGACGACAACGGTCCAATCGAGAAAATCACCGGTCAACGGATGGGGCGAAGTCCGCCGGCGGCGAATGCACGAAATCACTCGGGGTCTCTCCATATCTGGCGCAGCGCAATCGGGCGTGTTCGTTCAGCCGGCCGCGGTTTCGGCGCCTAATGTTGCCATACACGCCTTAACTCCGGAACCGAGCATATTTACCATCGCACTAAAGGTTCTTAACAGCCAAACCCGATGGAAAAAGCTGGAAACGGCCAGGTAAATAACGTCATAACGCACACCGCTAATAGCCGAAACGGCAGCACGAAACCAGATTAAAATGCTGTGAGAATGCTGCCAATTATCAGCGCAACGCCTGGTCGACGTCGGCGATCAAATCCTCGGTGCCCTCCAGGCCGACCGAAATGCGAACCACGCCATCACCCAGGCCGATAGCGGCGCGGCCTTCGGGTCCCATCGCCCGGTGTGTTGTCGTGGCCGGATGCGTGACAAGCGATTTCGAATCACCCAGATTGTTGGAGATGTTGATCAATCGCAACTTGTCCAGCACCTCGAAAGCCCGTTGCTTTGCCGCGCTGTCCGGGACGTCGAGTTCAAAGGTGACGACGGTGCCGCCGCCCGACATCTGTCGCTTGGCCAGGTCGTACTGCGGGTGCGACGTCAGAAATGGATAACGCACCCACCTGATCGCCGGATGCCCCGCTAAGTACTCGGCGATCCGTTGCGCCGAAGCATTCTGATAATCGACCCGAACTGCCAGTGTTTCAAGGCCTTTGAGCATTATCCAGGCATTGAACGCACTCATGGCCGGTCCGGTGTGCCGCATCAGTTTCTGCACCGGGCCGTCGATGTACTCCTTGTCGCCGAGAATTGCACCGCCCAGCACGCGGCCCTGCCCGTCGATGTGTTTGGTGCCCGAATAGACCACCACGTCGACGCCGAGCGGAAAACCCTGCTGCAGCAATGGAGTTGCAAAGACGTTGTCCAGTACGACCTTCGCCCCCGCGGCATGTGAGAGCTCGGTAACCGCAGCAATGTCGACCAGCGACTGCATAGGATTCGACGGCGTCTCGAAGAACACCGCCTGCGTCGGCACCGAAAGCGCCTTCTCCCATTGGGATAGATCATCGCCGTCGACGAAAACGGTCTCGACGCCCCAGCGCGGCAAGATCTCATTGCACACGACGAAACACGAGCCGAACAGACTGCGCGCGGCGACCAGCCGATCACCGGCGCCCAGTAGCGCGCCCAATGACGTGAAAACCGCTGCCATCCCGCTCGCGGTGGCGAACGCCGCCGGCGCCCCCTCGATCAACCGCAACCGTTCCTCGAACATGCTGACCGTCGGGTTGCCGTAGCGCGAGTAGACATAGCGGTCGATCTCGCCGGTGAAAGCCTGTTCGGCTGCGGCAGCGGAGTCGTAGACGTAGCCGGACGCCAAATACATTGCCTCGGCGGTCTCTTCGAACTGCGACCGCAAGATACCGCCGCGCACTCCGATGGTGGACTGGCTGACGCCGTCGGGCAGCGGCTCCGGCATGCGCACCGAGCTGGGGTCGCTCATGTTTGTTTCCAAGGCAATCCGATGGCACGCCAGCCGACGCCGCCGCGGTGACCGTCGCCGTCGAGATGCCCTTCGAAACCGTCCAGCACGTTGTAAGACGGGGCGATACCCGCCGCGGTCGCGGCCTCGGCTGCACCGATGGAGCGGTTGCCTGAGCGACACAAGAAAATCACCGGCCGGTCCCCCGTGGCGGCCGGCAGCTGCTCGGCCAGTTCGACCGCAAAGTTGTCATTGCGGGTGCCGTCAAGGCTGTTCCACTCGAGGTAGACGACCTCGCGGCCCAGGCTGGACAAATCGGGCACTCCGACAAAACGCCATTCGGCGTCGGTGCGCACGTCGACCAGCACCGCTTCGGGGTTCTCGCCGAGCAGCTTCCAAGCCTGCTCCGGTGTGA
>DASQSQ010000252.1:0-9653 GCA_035642315.1 Mycobacterium sp. | reverse complement strand
GCTATCCGCGGCCGCCGTTCGCCCCACTCGACGGACGGCGCAACTGGCTGATGCGTCCGCCGCCGACGCTCGGCGAGCACAACGAAGAAGTATTACGCGAGCTGTGCGGGCTCACCGATCAGGACCTCGCGCGGTTGGCGTCTGCCGGGGTGATCGGCACCCGGCCGAAGGGCCTATAAGGGAGGTCATGATGCGTGTGATTGTTGACGAAACGCTATGTGAGGCAAACGGATTCAGCGAATCGTTGGCGCCGGACATCTTCGAGATCGGGAAGGCCGACGTGGTGCACGTCGCCGACGGCGAGGTGCCGGAACATTTGGAGATCGACGTGCGTGCCGCGGTCGACCAGTGCCCAAAGGCAGCGCTGCGGTTGAGCGAGTGACGTATCGCCGCTCTGTCGGTGTCAGGTCTTAGAGTCGACACGCACACCAAGCACATCGACAATATGGAGGCATCGATGTCGGCGCGAGACATGGCGAGGTATGCCGCGATGCGACCCTACTTTGAGGTTGTCGCCGAGGCGCTGAACGGATTGGTCGACGGGACGGATTTTTTCGATATGCACGCCGGCGATGTGGTGGTCGAGTACATCATCACCGTGCCGGGCTACCCGCGCAGGATCGTCGGGCGCGAAGCGCTGGCTGAGCTCTACGCGGATTATGGGGATTCGATCGTTCAAAGTGGCAGCAGCGACGTGTACCGCTACTACGACCCGGAGAAGTCCGTGGTGGTTCTCGAGTACACCCTCTACGGCACGGTGGTGAGCACGGGTGCGCCGTACCTCAACCGGTTCATCTCGGTAATCACGGTCAGGGACCGCAAGATCGTGCACTGGCGCGACTACTTGGACCCTTTGGCGGTGTTCGCTGCTTTCGGCAACGCGCCGGCGCCCGGCGCACATACGGCGTGACGCGGCCCCGACCGCACAGTATGACCCGACCGAGCGATATCACCGCTCGGTCAGCGTGATGGCCATCGCGTCGTAGATCGACATGTTGGTGGTCAGATTCGGGTAGGTCACTCGGGCCGGCCCGAGGGCGATCCCGTCGCCGCGCAGCAGCAGCTCGTCGAACACCGCGCGCAGCTCAGCGCGCGCCAGCATCGCGCCCAGGCAATGGTGCGGGCCGCCGCCCCCGAATGCGACGTGCGGATTGGGTTGGCGCGCGATGTCGAAGGTGAACGGCTCGTCGAAGACCTCCTCGTCGCGATTCGCCGATCGCAGCATCGAGACCACCCGCTCACCTTTGGGAATGTGCAGCCCATCCATCTCCACGTCGACTTTGGCGGTGCGTGTCCAATACGCCACCGGCGAAGCCCAGCGCAACACCTCCTCAACAGCGCTGGACCGACATGACTCTTCTTCGCGGTACCGATCGATCTGGTCGGGGTTGGCGACGAATGCCTGCAGTCCGATGGCCAAAGCGTTCTTGGTCGTGTCGCTACCGGCGAAGGCCAGCACAAAGAAAAAGAACTCCAACTCGTTCTCCGGCAGGCTGAATTGCTCGCCGTCGTCACCGGTGATCACCGCGGACGCCAACGTGCTCCAGATGTCGTCGGTGGGGTTGCGCCGCTTTTCCGCGGTGAGTTCCATCGCGTAGCCGAAGATCCAGGCGAACAGATCGACGTCCTGCTCTCGGTTCAGCTGTGACCCAGATGCCTGCGACTTCAGGATGCGGTCGAAGCAATCGAAGACCCGTGGCCGGTCGTCGTCCGGTATGCCGATGATGTCGCCGATGACCGTCATCGGCAGCGCGTCGGCGACATCCTCGATCCAATCGCCCTCTCTCTTGGCGAGGAGATCGTCGATCATCCGCGCGGCCCGGGCCCGTATGCCGTCCTCCAGCTTCGCGATCGCTCGCGGGTTGAAGGCGTTGAAGATGAGCTTGCGACGTTTGTTCAGCCCCGGTGGATCCATGTTGATGATGGTCGGATACGACGAGAACAGGTCAGCCGGCTGGATGAGGGGGCCATCGGCGGCGGTGAACGAATCGGCATCGCGGTGCAGGCGGATGGCATGCCGATGTCTCGTGGCCATCCAGAAATCCCGCTTGACGGTCTTTGCCACACCGGGAGTCAAGCCGTGGCGGAACAGCGGCTTGTTGTGGCGTAGCTCGGCGAACACCTCATCGGGAAAGCCGTTGCGCCACAATGCAAAATCGGACAGGTCGACTGCTGTAGCCGTCACCCGCAACCTCGATTCACTCGGACGCCAGAACCACACAGGGCGCCACTCAGCTGATCCAACCCTACCGCCATCAACGACCCGCGTTGACGTTCAATGCTTAAGATAGTAAAAATAGACTCAAGTCGTCCACGCGCGGCGCGGATGAAGCGTGGGAACGGAGAGGGCAGTGACGGACATGGTTTCGGACTCCTCCATCGATCCGTCGGAACGCGAATTCGGGCCGAGCGGCATCAGTCTGTCGCCGTACCGATTTCCGACCGGATGGTTCATCGTCGGTTTTGCCTCGGATTTGGCGGCTGGCGACGTTAAGCGGGTTCATTACTTCGGCGAGGAGATGGTGCTGTTCCGCACCGAGTCGGGCGAGGTGAACGTGCTCGACGCCTACTGCCAGCACCTGGGCGCCAACATGGGTGTCGGCGGCACGGTGGAGGGGGAGAACATCGTCTGCCCCTGGCACGGGTGGCGGTGGCGCGGGGACGGAACGAACGCGCTGATCCCGTATAGCAAGATCGGCTGCAAGAACAACGTCCGCGTCCGCACCTACCACAGCACGGAGTGGTACGGCTTCATCCTGGTCTGGCATGAGCGTCACGGCCGGGCGCCGTATTGGCAGCCGCCGGTGCTGCCCGAGCTGGAAACCGACGAGTACTACCCGCTGCACCCACATAGCCGCATGCTCAACCGGGTCAAGGTGCACGCGCAGATGATCATCGAAAACGCCGCCGACCCGTATCACGTGCAATACGTGCACAAGGCCGCGAACCCGGCTAATACCACCTCGTTCGAGGTCTCCGGCTATCACCTGCACGCCACCGTCAGCGCCCACTTCGGCGGCGGCCGGGCGCAGACCTGGCTGACCCCGAATGGTCCGGTCGACGCCAAGATCATCTACGACAACTATTCGCTGGGCCTGGGCCTCGTCAGATTCCCCAGCGAGCTGGTGGCCACCATCGAGGTGACCGGGCAGACTCCGGTCGACGAGGACTACACGGACTACTTCTATACCCAGGCTTCCGTTCGCGAGCCCGGCGACAGCGGCGACGTGCCCACCGGCCGTGCCGCTAAGTTCCTGGCACTGCAACAGGAAGTCATCAAGCAGGACTTCTTCACCTGGGAGAACATGAAATACCTGGAGAAGCCCAACCTCGCACCCGAAGAGGCGCACGACTACGCGGCGCTTCGTCGCTGGGCGCATCGCTTCTACCCGGGCGAAGAGGCCGCGCCGGACGACTTCGGCTACACCGCCAACGGTGATCCCGACCCGGCGGCTGCCCCAGCCTGACAGGGAGCCTGATGTCTCGCGTGCCGGCTGGGTCGGCACCCGCATGCGGCGGAACGCCGATCGGCCCGGCTGATTTCGGCGTCGAGCGGTTCAGTGTCGAAGCGGTGCTCGATCGGCGTGCCGAGGAGTCTCCCGACCGGGTGATGATGTCGATTGCCGGCATCGATGTGACCTTCGAGCAGATGCGGCGGCGGTCCTGCGCGGCGGCTAACGCTCTGCTGGAGTTGGGTATCGGGCCGGGCGACTGCGTCGCTTTGTTCACCGCAACATGTCCGGAATGGGTTTATTTCTGGCTAGGTGCCGGGCGCATCGGTGCGGTGAGCGCGGCCGTGAACGCCGCCAACAAGGGCGAGTTCCTGCTGCACGCGCTTCGATTGTCGCGGGCGAAGGCGGTCATCACCGATACCGAACGGCGGGCGCGGGTCGCTGAGGTGGCTGACCGACTGCCTGGGCTGAGGAGCGTTGTCGTCCACGGTGATTCGCTTGACGGGAACTCGGATACCGTCGCCGAGCACCTCGGCGACGTCGGGGATATCGGGTCGCTGTTCTTCACGTCGGGCACCACCGGGGCATCAAAGGCGGTTGCCACCACCTGACATTACCTGTTCACGACAGCCGCGACGGCGGCCTCGGCCTGGCAGTTCGAACCCGGTGAGGCGCTGTGGACGGCAATGCCGTTGTTCCACCTCAGCGCCGCGCCAGCGGTACTGGCGCCGATGCTCGTCGGCGGGACAACGGTGTTGGCGCCTACCTTTCATCCCGCGTCGGTGTGGGACGAGGTGCGTGCCTGCGGCGCTGTAGGTTTCGTCGGCGCCGGCGCGATGGTCTCGATGCTGTTGAATCAACCACCGGATCTCCGCGATGCGCAGTTGCCGCTGCGGTTCGTCTCTGCGGCGCCGATTGACGCTTCGGTGTACCGCGACATCGAAAAGCGCTACGGGTGCCGCATCGTCACCATGTACGGCATGACCGAGGCCTTCCCGATCGCCGTCAAAGGTGTTGCCGAGGAAGGCGTGCCCGGAACGTCGGGCCAGCCTAATCCCAGCTTCGACGTGCGCGTCGTCGACTCGGCCGGTGAGCCGGTCCCGGACGGATCGGTGGGGGAGATCACGTGTCGGCCCCGCTACCCGCACGTGATGAGCGAGGGCTACGTGAACGGCGAAGGTGGTGTCGATCCGCATCCGGAGTGGTTTCGCACCGGGGACCTCGGCGTGCTGGACGGCGGCCAGAACCTGACTTACGTGGACCGGGTGAAGGATTCGTTGCGCCGTCGCGGCGAGAACATTTCGTCGGTCGAAGTCGAGACGGTGGTGATCGGTCATCCCGCGGTGCTCGAAGCCGCGGCGGTCGGAGTGCCCAGCGACCTCGGTGAGGACGACATCCTGCTGTTCGTCGCGGTGCAACCCGACACTGCGCTGGATTATCCGGAGCTGCTGGACTTCTGTAGTGCCCGGATGCCGTACTTCTGCGTGCCGCGATACGTAGAGGTCGTCGACGAGCTGCCGAAGACCATCATTGGCCGGGTTCGCAAGGATATTCTTCGCAGCCGAGGTGTGGGACCCGGCGCGTGGGACCGAGAAAGTCACGGATACATCGTCAGCCGGTGAGACAGGGAGAAAACAGATGGCCATGACCTACCAGCAGCAGTACGTCCTCGATGGCGCGGCGGGACGTGACGCCATCCTGAATCTGACTGCACGGCATAACCGATGCCATTCCGAAGGCGACCGTACCGGCTGGATCATGACATTCCGGCACTCCGGCGCCCGTTTCACCCGCAACGGTGAGGAATTCACCGATTTGGGTGCAGCCTTCGACGGCGGCAAGCAACGATTGGTCACCGTCGATCACGAAATTACCGTCGACGGTATCAATGCGACGCAGTGTTGCGTCGCACTGCTTTTCGGCGTCGGTGCGGATGGCGCCACCAGCCTGCGCGCCACCGGAAGCTACCGGGATCAGCTCGTCTACGAACGCGGCGGCTGGTATTTCACGTCCCGCGAGCTCGAATGGGATGCCGTCTCGAACGGGCATTCGCTGACGGTGTGACGGAAACGGATCGTTGGTGACAGCACCCATCAGCTACCGGTTGGCGTTCGGTACCTACGAGGACGCCCTACAGATGGTCGGCTTGGCAACCGAACCAAGAACTGCGGGGACGGTGGTCAGTGCGGCGCGGATCCAGATGTTCGCCGCCACGGTCCGTGACGGCAATCCGTCCTATTGGGATGCGGAATTCGCCACGAGCACGTGGGGAGGATTGCTCGCGCCGCCGGGGCTGCTGATGGGGTGGCTGACGCCGCCGCCGTGGGAGCCGGCCGGGCAACCGCCCGTATCGGCGATCGCTCTCCGAGTGCCGTTGCCCGGCACCACGTTCATCAATGCGGCGAACGAGGCCGAATTTCCGCTGCCAATCGTCGAGGGTGACCGGCTGACGGTCGTCGAGAAATTAGTGTCGGTTTCACCGGAAAAACGAACCCGGCTCGGAGTAGGCCATTTCGTCGAGACGTTGGACACCTTCACCCGCCAAGACGGTGCGGTGGTGGCCACCAACCGGAATACTCTGTTTCGCTTCACCCCTGGGACGCCGCCATGACTATCAAATGGGAGCGGATCAGCGTTCCGGTGGACCTGTCCGAAGTGCGCGATGAGATCAGTTACCAGCGGGTGGTGATGAACTCCGGCTCGACGTGGGATTACTTCCCGGGTCACTTCGACCCTTCCTACGCCGAAAGCCAAGGCTATCCAACAATTTTCGTCAACACCATGCACCTCGCCGGTTTCGCCGACCGTATCGCGACCGATTGGGCCGGCCCGGAAAGCCGGATAGTGCGCCGGAAGATGAGGCTGGCCGGCTCGATCTACGCGGGCGACACGATGGTCGGCCGAGGCCGCGTCGTGGCCAAGCGTTGCGACACTGCCGTCGAGCCGCCGTGCTACCTGGTCGACCTGCAGATCGAGGTGACCAACCAACGCGGCGAGCTGTGTTGCCCGGTCGAGCTCACCCTGCAACTACCCGGGTAATCGCGATGGCCGACGGCTTGGGCGAACGACACCTGGCAGTGTGCCGAAGATTCGGCGAGGCGGTGCACGCGGCGAACGGAAGATGGGATCGTCGGTCACCATGCGATGCGTGGGATGCCAGGGGAGTACTGGAACACGTCATCGGTTTTCACGACGTGCTGCTGCTGCGACCGCTCGGGCTCAAACCCGACCGACCACGCGATGATCCGCTTGTTCGGTGGGAGCTGACCTACGCCCAACTTGAGGAGGCGTTCAAGCCCAATCGGCGTCTGTTCGACCGCGTTGTTGACATCCCGGAACTGCACGCCAACCCGGCGACGCGACTGGATGCCGGCGCGATGATGCCGAATCTGACCCGCGACGTGTTGGTACACGCCTGGGACCTGGCGCGAGCGGTGGGTGCGGATGACCGGTTGGATCCCCAGTGGTGTGAGCAGTTCCACGCAGCGCTGCCGAGCAACCCCAGCACGCTCAGCGTTTCCGGGATGTTCGATGCTCCCGTCGTGCTGGGCGACCAGGCGGACATGCAATCGAAACTTCTTGCCCGGCTTGGTCGCAATCCCGACTGGCAGCCGCCGGAGGATAAGGTCTCATAGAGTCAGTCGTATGCGTCGTAGCCGGTGCTCCCCGCGCTTCCCGACAAACATTGGCGAGGTCGACGACTCGCCTCGATTGCCTCGCGAACATTACGAGGGAGGTTAGCTGCGATGAAGTCTGAGTCCGTTTGGCCCGAAGGATCCGACAAACCCGCGCCGGACCGCGCGAAGGAGATAGTGGTGCTCGGTTCGGGATTCGCGGGCCTGTGGGCGGCCCTGGGCGCCGCGCGGCGCCTCGACGAACTCGATGTCGCCACGGGCACGATCGAGGTGACAATTATTTGTTCGCGGCCTTTCCACGACATCCGAGTACGCAACTACGAGGCGGACCTAACACCGAGCCGCATCCCGCTGGACGACATCCTGGGGCCCGTCGGTGTCAGCCACATCGCCGCAGACGTCACTGCGATTGATCCATCCGCCCGCACCGTCACCTACTCAGGCGGATTACACAACTACGATCGGCTGGTCGTCGCTTTGGGCAGCGAGCTGGTCAAGCCCAACATCTCGGGCTTGGCCGAATTCGGTTTCGACATCGACACCTTTGACACCGCGACGAAGCTGAGCCGTCATCTTGCCGCGCTGGCCGACGATCCTGCCGACTCGGCTGTCGACACCGTCGTCGTCGTGGGCGCGGGTCTGACCGGTATCGAAACCGCGTGCGAAATGCCCGCCCGCCTCCTGCATGCATCGCGGCGCACGGCGCGGGTGGTGCTAATCGATCGCCATCCTTCCGTTGGCTCCGACATGGGCGAGTTCGCACGTCCGGTAATCGAGCAAGCGCTGGCCGACAACGGCGTCGAGACCCGCACCGGGGTGGACATAGCCGAAATCGATGCTGGTGGAATCAGGCTGAGCAGCGGCGAAACAATAGCTACCAGCACTGTGATCTGGTGTGCGGGCATGCAGGCCAGTCCGCTCACCGCACAGTTCGGCATCCAACGTGATCATCTCGGCCGACTGCCGGTCGACGAGTACCTGCGGGTGGTGGGGGTGCCCGGGGTGTTCGCAGCAGGTGATGTCGCAGCACTGTGCGTCGACGACGACCGCATGTCGGTGATGTCATGTCAGCACAGCAGACCTATGGGCCGATACGCCGGCTATAACCTGGTCAGCGATCTACTGGGTGAGCCGATGCTGGCGCTGCAGATCCCTTGGTATGTCACGGTTCTTGACCTCGGACCCGCCGGCGCGGTCTACACGGAAGGATGGGATCGACACGTCGTTGCCCGAGGCCAGCAAGCCAAGGCGACCAAACGCAGCATCAACACCCAGCGAATCTATCCGCCGCTCAACGGCAATCGCGATGCCATCCTGTCCGCCGCAGCACCTGTGCTTCAAGATCCGCCAAGCCGCGCAGCCGGGTAGCCGCGATGCCGCGCCAATCGAAACTTCTTGCCCGCCTTGGCCGCAACCCCAGTTGGCAGCCACAGGGTTAATCGGACAGCGGCGGCATTGCCCCTTTGCTGATCACCGACTGCAGCTCGACGTACTCGTGTAGGCCCTCCGGGCCGAATTCGCGGCCGATGCCCGATTGCTTGAAACCGCCGAACGGACTGCCGATGTCCAGGGTGTACATGTTGATGCCGTAGGTGCCGGCGCGCACGCCCGCGGCGACCTCAAGGCCATGTGCGACATCGGCGGTCCACACCGACCCGGCCAGACCGTAGTCGCTGTCGTTGGCGATGCGGATCGCGTCGTCTTCGTCGCGGTAGGTCAGCACACTCAGCACCGGGCCGAATATCTCCTCCCGCGCGATGCGCATGTCGTTCGTCGCGTCGACGAACAGAGTCGGGCGCACATACCAGCCACGCTCGCTGGGAACATCCTCGCCGCCAAGGATGATCCGGGCGCCCTCCTTCACCCCGGACCGGATGTACTCCTGCACCCGGTGCTGCTGGCGTTGGGCCACCAGGGGTCCGATATCGGTTGCCTCGTCGGACGGATCGCCCACCTGCAGACCCGACATCATGTCGGCCAGCGCGTCGACGACCTCGTCGTGACGTCGTTCGCTGACCAGAATGCGGGTTTGCGCGACGCACGCTTGGCCGTTGTTCATCAAACTCGCGCTCTTGAGGCTCTTGACCGTCTTGTCGATATCGGCATCGTCGAGGATGATCGCAGCGGACTTGCCGCCGAGTTCCAGGCTGACCCGCTTGAGTTGCTCTCCGCACAGCGCGGCGATCCGTCGTCCCACCGCGCTCGAACCGGTGAACGAGATCTTGTCCACCCCTGGATGGCGCACCAGCGCCTCGCCGACCTCGGTGCCGCCGGGCAGCACGGACACCACCCCGTCGGGCAGGTCCAGTTGCTCGATCATCTCGGCCAACCACAAAGCATCCAAAGGTGTTTCGGGTGCGGGCTTCACAATGACGGTGCAACCTGCGATCAGGGCGGGAATGAGCTTGGGCATGATCAGGAATTGCGGCACATTCCACGGCACGATCGCCCCGACCACGCCGACCGGCGCGCGTCGCAGGTGCACTTCGCCGAGCACCCCCTGGCGACGTTCTGCCCAGGGAAAGTCGCGGGCCACCGCCAACGCGAGGTGCATCAGCGACGCGGC
>DASQSQ010000251.1:0-5048 GCA_035642315.1 Mycobacterium sp. | reverse complement strand
GTGAATCCAAATAGGGCTGAAGACGATTTGCGGAATACACAGGCGCCGAAATGTGTAACGGCACGACGGGCTGATCGCCAGCGAATCGTCAAACGGCTCATGGGCATAGCACGCGTTGGGTACCGTCGACGCGTGACCCTTCGGCGGGAAAGCCCAATTCGCGGTCGGCGGCTGCGGTTCGACGAGGCGTTGATGGAGCGCGCCCTGATGAGTCCGGCCGGATACCGCTTCCTGCTCCACGTCGCCCCGCGTATCGATAAGGTGCTGATCCCTCGGACGAACGGCCGGCTGAGCTCCATCGGAATCGGCAGGGTGGGGCTAGTCACGACGACGGGTGCGAAGTCCGGGTCGCCGCGCACACATCCGTTGACATTGATCAACAGCTCCGACGGGCTGCTGGCGATCGGGTCCAACTACGGACGCGCAAAGCATCCGGCCTGGAGCGCCAACCTGCTGGCGCACCCTGAATGCACGATCGAGTTCATGGGTCCGCCCACGAACTACCGCGCCGAGCTGCTCACCGGCGATGCCCGCGCCTCGGCATGGGCCACGGCTACCGACTTCTACGCCGGTTACGAGCGCTACCGCGCGAGCTGCGCGCCACGCGAGATCAGGCTTTTCCGCCTCGGGCCCACGCCCTGATGGCGCCTATCGGCCTCTCCGACCCGTGGAGTTCATGGCTTGTTCAGCCAACCGTCGATGTCAGATCGTTGACCGCACACAAGCAGCGGTTCTGCTGACTATATGCGTGTCGTTCAGGTCGCCAATTTCTACGGACCCCGCTCCGGCGGCCTTCGCACCGCCGTGGACCGGCTGGGCGCGGAATACAGCGCCGCGGGCCACGAGGTGTTTCTGATTGTCCCGGGTCGGCATGCTGAGCAGATCCAGCTGCCTACTGGTGTGATACGAATTACCGTGCCCGCCAGGCTAATTCCATTCACCGGCGGCTATCGCGCTGTGCTGCCGGGACCGGTACGGGCACTGCTGGAAGCGCTCGGGCCGGACACCTTAGAGGTCTCTGACCGGCTCACGCTGAGGTCACTGGGCCGCTGGGGACGCGAACACGGCGCCACCACCGTGATGATTTCTCATGAGCGCCTTGATCGCCTTGCGGGCCAATTACTTCCGCGCCGAACCGCGAGGGCTTTCGCTGACTTCGCCAACCGCCGCACGGCCGCCAACTACGACACCGTGGTATGCACCACCGGGTTTGCGCGCGAAGAGTTCGATCGCATCGGCGCGACGAATACCGTCACTGTCCCACTGGGTGTAGACCTGGAGACCTTTCATCCGTGCCGACGCTCGGCCCTGGTACGTCAGCGATGGGCGACGCCGTCGCAGATCCTGCTGGTGCACTGCGGCCGTCTGTCGGTGGAAAAGCGGGCCGACCGCAGCATCGACGCGGTCGCAGAATTGTGTGCCGCGGGTATCGAAGCCCGACTGGTCGTCGTGGGCGACGGCCCATTGCGGGCCAGGTTGCAACGGCAGGCCGCTCGACTGCCGATCGATTTCACGGGCTTCATTTCCGATCGGCACGCCGTCGCCGCGTTGCTGGCCTCAGCTGACGTAGCACTTGCACCAGGACCGCACGAAACCTTTGGGCTGGCTGCGCTGGAATCGCTGGCGTGTGGCACACCGGCTGTGGTTTCCCGCACATCGGCGCTCAGCGAAATCATCACCCCAGACAGCGGCGCCATGGCCGACAACGACCCCGCGGCCATCGCACAAGCGGTCAGCGCAGTCGTCAGCCGGCCCGAAGACCACCGGCGTGCCTGCGCGCGGAGTCGCGCCGAAATGTTCACCTGGCAGCGCGCGGCGGTGGCAATGCTGAGCACACTCGGGGCCGCATCAGACAGCAACGACGACCTGGCGACTGGCGAAAACACCGCATAGCGCTGCGCGCTGCAGTTCTAGCTTGGGTTGGCGGGTCCTACCTGACCGGTGAGCGGATTGACTTGTACCGTCATCGGGCCGCGTTGTCCCGCAGCGTTGCCCTTTCCACGCTGCTGCGCTTGGGCGAGGGCATTGATCACCGGGTTGTCCTTCAGCATCTGTTTCCGGTCTTCTTCAGACAACTCATAAAACGCCCACACGCCCCATGCGGCGGGCCGGACATACAGCGTCACCTTCTGGTGTCGACGCTTATTAGCCGTCAGCACCACAGGAATAGGCACCACCCGATCGAGCGTCGCGGAGCTGACCAGCTCTGCCGCGATCTTGTCCACATCCACCGCATCCTGAAGCTCGTAAACCAATGACTGGTGGGGTGTCTGGGAGGGGCCTTGGAGGGCCAGGAACCACGCCATCCGGCGTCTCCTTCTCTCGTCGTTATCAGCGCAACTGTAAAGGACGAGGTCGCGCCCAGCGACAAGAGTTCAGCTCGCGCTCAACAGCTTCGCCCATCCGGAGGCTTCGCGACTAACTGGGATCCGGAAACGCGGCCGGGGCCGCGGGCGCCCCTCGGGCAACCACGACCGGCATCGACGTCGACGCATTGACGCGCAGGATCGTGTCCACCACGTCGATGAGATCGTCGACCGGCATCAACTTGCCCGGCATACAGCCACGCGATGACCACAGCGGAACGGCCTTCATGGCGAGGTCCATATCCCACCCGACGTTCATTCCCGTCGCGGCGTCGCCCTCGCCGCCACCGCACTCCCCCACAATCAGGCACGTGAAGCCGATGTCGGGGTGCTCCGATCGCCAGGCCTCGACAAGTTGCTCGAGCGCCGCCTTGCTGACGCCGTAAGCGCCGAGCCCCGGCCAGGGCGGTCCGAAAGGGCCTGCGTCGGAAGAGAGGTAGACCGCCTTGCCCGCCGAGGCCGTCAAATGCGGCACCGCCGCCGCCGTCACCAGCGCCGCACCGATCACATTGGTATCGAAGACCCGCCGCCACGTGTCCGCATCGGTGTCGACCATCCGGACGAGTGGCCCGACCGCAGGCGTGTAGATCAGGTTGTCGATACCGCCGAGCGCATCGGCGGCTTCGTTGATGGCCGATCGACACGATCCCTCATCGGTGACATCGCATTCGATGGCGACCGCGCCCGAACCGGCCTCCGTTGCAGCCGCCTCGATACGCCCGCGACGGCGGGCGAGCAACGCGACCTGAGCGCCACGCTGCGCGAGACCGACACCAATGCAACGCCCAAGACCACTCGAGGCGCCGACCACCACTGTCCTTGACATATTTGCCCTCTCTTGTAACGAGCCCGCTGCAGGCACAGCGTATCGGCCACCCATTGGGTGGGTAACTCCCGGCCGTTATCGGACCATCCGTCCGGGTCCTTAGACGCTGGCTCCGGATAGCCGGTGACCTGGAAATTTGTGAGTTTAGACACATCGCTTACGGGCTAATCCCGCGTGGCAAACGGCGGGGGCACGCCCCGCGACGCCTAACTGAATTCCAGGAGAGTGATCCAGATGGGCATGACCTCTTTCGCCGTCGCCGAGATGGGCCCCGACGAGCGCGACTACGACAACTGGCTAGCCGCCCTGACCCAAGCGCCTGTACGTCTGGATCACTTGCAGACTGTGGTCACCGAGCTATGCCAGCTTTGCCAGCAGGACGACGTCGTCCGAAGTCGCGAGGTCATGGAGGTACTTGAAAAGCACGGCGCGCTCACCAAGCCCGCTCACGCCGCCTAGCTGAGGACTGCGCGGCTCACTACGGTGAGCAGCATGAAGTATCTCGACGTCGACGGAGTCGGCACAGTCAGCCGGATCGGGCTGGGCACCTGGCAGTTCGGTTCGCGTGAATGGGGCTATGGGGACAGCTACGCTTCCGGAGCCGCGCGAGACATCGTTCGCCGCGCTCGCGCCTTGGGCGTGACGCTCTTCGACACCGCCGAGGTATACGGGCTGGGTAAGAGCGAACGGATTCTCGGCGACGCGCTCGGTGACGAGCGCGCCGAGGTTGCGGTGGCCAGCAAGATCTTCCCGGTGGCCCCGTTCCCGGCAATCGTCAAACAACGCGAGCGGGCCAGTGCTCGGCGGCTGCAGCTGGATCGCATCCCGCTCTACCAGGTCCACCAGCCCAACCCGGTGGTTCCCGACTCGGTGATCATGCCGGGCATGCGCGATCTGCTGGACGGCGGCGCCATCGGCGCCGCCGGCGTTTCGAACTATTCGTTATCTCGTTGGCAGAAAGCCGATTCCGCCCTCGGACGACCCGTCATCAGCAACCAGGTGCATTTCTCGCTCGCCCATCCCCATGCGCTCGAAAACCTCGTACCGTTCGCGGAGCGGGAGAACCGCGTCGTGATCGCGTATAGCCCACTGGCACAAGGACTATTGGGCGGCAAGTACGGCGTCAACAACCGGCCTGGTGGAGTTCGCGCCGCCAACCGGCTTTTCGGCACCGAGAACCTGCGCCGGGTCGAGCCGCTGCTGCAGACGTTGCGCGACGTCGCCGCACAGGTTGACGCCAAGCCGGCGCAGGTCGCGCTGGCCTGGCTGCTCAGCCTGCCAAATGTCGTCGCCATCCCCGGGGCATCCAGCGTTGAGCAGCTTGAATTCAACGTCGCCGCAGCCGATATCGAGCTCAGCGCCGACTCTCGCGACGCGCTGACCGTGGCGGCGCGCAACTTCCGGCCGGTGTCGATGAGGCAATCCCTCACCGACACGCTTCGGGAGAAGTTCGGCCGCCGCTGAGTGGTTCAGAGGATGTAGAGCATCTCCTGATAGGTGGGCAGCGGCCACAGATCGTCGGCCACGACGCCTTCGAGTGTGTCGGCGGCTGCCCGAACCGCAGCCATCGCCGGCAACAACGCCGCTTGGGCATGCTTGGCCTCATCCGGCGCCGACTCCGCGGAGTGGTCCGACAGCGCCGCCTTCAGCTTTGCCAAACCCGCCTCGAGATCGGCGATGGGTGCCGAAACCGCTTCCAGCACAGCGGTGCTCGCTTCCACGCCGGCGGCCTTCAACGCGGCGACGTTCTGCGCGAGCTCGGTCTGGTAGCGGATCGCGGCCGGCAAGATGATCGTCGAGCCGATTTCCAGGGCGAGTTTGGCCTCCACGGCGATGGTCAGCGCGTACTGCTCGAG
>DASQSQ010000250.1:0-7812 GCA_035642315.1 Mycobacterium sp. | reverse complement strand
TCATCGACCGGATATCTTGTCCACCAACGCGTATCGCCCCGTGCCCAACATCCTCGATATCCCAGAATCGAGCCAGCAGCGCGGCCAGCGTCGACTTTCCGGACCCGGACGGGCCGACGAGCGCGGTAACCGTGCCCGGCCGCAGCGTCAGTGAGACGTCCTTGATCACCGGTACGTCGGGGCGGTAGCCAAAGCTGACCTGGTCGAACACGACCGTCGCCGAGGCGTCATCGGCCCGCGGCTGTTCACGCACGGCGAGGTCCGGCTCGTCGAGCGTGATCTGCAGGCGGCGCGCGGCCGCCATTCCGGCGCGGATACCGCCGAGGCCGTAGGCGATATTGAGCAATCGGGCGCCGAATGTGGTGCCCAACAACAGAAACGGCAAGAGATTCACCGGGTTCATCCGGTTCGTGACAACCAGCAGGGTGCCGGTGACGGCGATGAGCCACAGGAAGGTCGCGGGACGGGTGGCCAGGTCCATCATGGTTTTCTTGCCGGCCAGCGGACGCTGCCAGTCGACCAGGAAACGGACGTATTCGTCGAGACGGCGCCGGAAGCTCGAGGCGGCGGCACCGCCGAAGACGCGGATCACCGGCTGGCCTTCGAGGTAGGCGCCGGCCTCGCCGCTCATCGTCTCGGCCCAGCGCTGCGATTGCGGGATACGCGGCCCGGACTGGATTGTGATGGAGGACGTCAGCACCAGATAGAACAGCACCGGCACGAACAACACCAGCGCCACTCGCCAGTCGACGACAAACAGGTAGACCAGCACCGCCACCGGGGCGACCACCGCGGCCACCGCGTCCGGAATGGCATGGGTGACCAGATAATGCAGCGACAGCGTGTCGTCGGTCACCAGCTGTTTGATCGACCCCGACCCGCGAGCGGTGAACCAGCCCAGCGGCAACCGCGACAGCTTGCTCAACAGCCGCGAGCGCAGGCCGGTGGCAAACCGGGCGTCGACAACGTGCAGCCACAGTGTCAGGGCGGCACCGAGGACGGTGCCGACGCCCAGCAGCGCGATCGCGGCAATTCCGATCTCCCGCAGCCGCGACGCGTCGGCGCCGGCCGCCAACTGCCGCGCCAACTCAACCAGAAGCACGAACGGCGCGAGCTGCAACAGCGTGATCACCGCCTGCAGTGCGCCGGAGGCGATCAGCGCCGAGCGCAGCGGCGCGAGCAACCGGCCGGCGGCCTGGGCGCGCCAGTTTCCATGCGATGTCGGCGCCTCGGCAGACACCGGTTCCTGCTGTGCCACAGCGCTTTCCGGTCGAGCTTGTTCGGGCTCGTCGCCGCGGCGGGTACCCATCGCGCGCCCGGCACTCCAGTAGGCCTGCGCGTGTATCTCGGACTTGGGGAACCCGAATTCGTCACGCAGCCGTGTGCGGACGTGCTTGAGCGTCGTGGCCTCGGGCGTCGCCCACGCGTACCAGTTCGACCAGTCCCGGTTCTCGATCGCCGCGGCCAGTGATTTCTCGTCGCGTCGGCTGATCCAGTGCACCTGCAACCGGGGATGCTGGGCGAGCGGGATCAGCGTGTCGTTGTCGTCGTGCTGTTCGAGATACATCTCGATCGGGACGTCGTCGGGAACGACCCCCACGATCCCATTCATCCCCGGGATCGACGCCGAGTCACCGATCAGCAGATAGCCGGCGGGCTGCTCATCGAGTACGTCGAAGCGCGACGAGCCCATCAGCGACATCACCGCGATCGTCGCGCCAGGTTGCACTGTTTGCGCCCACAACGACGCCGGGCCGGCCGCGTCGTGCAGCACGATATCGACCGCGAAGCGCCCGGCGGCCGCGTCGGCCTCGGAAATCGTGTAGGCCCGCTGGAATTCGGTCTTCGATCCGTCGGGATCGGGAAACCAGAACCGCAACCATGCCGCGGGTTCGGCCTGCGCCTCGTCGAACAGTGTCGGGGATTCCATTCGCACCCGCACGAAATGTGGTGCGATCCGGACGGTTTCGATCACCGTCGCGGTGTGGTCGCGAGCGCCGAAGCCTCGCAGCATCGCGCCCTGGAATCCGCGTGCCATCAGCGGCCCAACGCGTCGCGGAGGCTCTTGGGCCGGATGTCGGTCCAGTGCTCCTCGACATAGGCCAAGCACTCCGCGCGACTGGCTTCACCGAAGGCCTTCCGCCACCCCGCCGGAATGTCGGCGAAGGCCGGCCACAGGCTGTGTTGGTCTTCGTCGTTGACCAGCACCAGGAATGTGCCGGTCTCGTCATCGAAGGGATTGGTGCTCATCTTCTCTCCTGTTAGAGGGGTCCGTGTGGGGGCCCAGCTCGGTGCCCAGCACCCGGTCGGACAGTAGTCCCAGACAGCTGAGGTTGGGGAATCCCGGACCCTGGTTGAGCCCGGCGAGGTTGGGCAAGAACAGCTTTGGGGCGACGTCGATGATGGCGAGATCGTGTCCGATCGCCTCTTGCAGGCGGTCCCCGGTTAGCGGGCCGCTCAGCCCCAGCTCGAGCAGATCGAGTGCGTCCTGGCTGAACAGCGTAGTGAACCACAGCGGGTCAGCGCCCGATCCGTCGATGACCAAATCGAAACCGTGCACGGTTTCGACGTTCTCGCTGCCGCGGTTGGTGGACAGTGTCAGCCGGATCTGCTCGTCGCGGCCCACCGCGTGGGCAACCCGTCCTCGCAAGTGACGGATACGGTCGTCGGCCAGCAAGGAGTCTTGAACGTTCGACGAGAACACCCCGCGGTCGGTGCGGGCGATCGCGTCGCGGCGTTCGTCCAGTGTCAGCGCCGTCCAATCGGTGGGGTCGGAGAACAGCGTGTTCTCGAAGAAGCTCTCGCCGCGGGTGAACAGCGTCACCTGCGGTGAGATCACGGTGATGGTCGAAACCCGATGCCGGAAAAGCTCGTTGAGCATCGCCGCGGCGGTCTCGCCGCCGCCGATGACCGCGACCCGTTCGGCGTTGATCCGCTCGTGCTGGCCTGCGCGATGCCAGAACTGCGCGATCGAGAGTACCCGCGGATTGCCCGGCAGCAGGGATCGTTCGGCCTGGCCCGGCCCGGTGATCATCAAACCGTCGGCGTGCACCGTGATTTCGTCGGTGTGCAGCGCCCAGCGGTCTCCGTCGACGGCGAGCTGCTCGACGTCGCCGGAGACGACGGTCATGTCGATCTGCTCGGCGACCCAGCGCAGGTACTGGCTCCACCGGCGGTGAGTGGGAGCCGGTCGGCCACGGTCGATCCATTGGGCGAACTGACCGGTGGCGATCAGATACGACTGCCAGCTGAAGCGGGTCATCCGCTCGTCAAGCTCGGCGTTGCGGCGTGGCACCAGCGACGACCGATACGGGAAGCCGACATCCTTCTCCGGGCTCGTCCCCAGCCGTTGCGCCCCGTCGGTCCAGCCGCCGCTGGACTGCCAGTTGGCACCCACTCCGATCCGCTCGACGGCCACCACCTCGGGCGCGTCGACACCCATCTGGCCCAGCACGTACGCCTTGGCGGCGACGGCCACCGCCTTGACCCCGGCGCCCAGCACCGCAAGTGTGGTCATCTCACCATCTCCTCGAGCGCCTCATTCCAAAGCTCTTGCAATGCAGTGATATCCGAGTCGTCGAGAATGCCGGGGAGCGCCCGCCACTGCGAGCCCAGCATCGGCTGATCACCGGCGCGCACAACGAGGGCCAGGATCGTCAGTTCGTGGCGCACCGCGAGGTCGGGCTCCGGCACCGGCGACATCCCGGCGAGTAGGTTGCGGTCCAGCCGCAGTCCGGTGCCGGACGAGTGCGCTGCGCCAAGATAATTCAGTAGCAGTTGCGGCCCGGGGAATGCGGCGAGTTGCTCAGCGGTGTCGCCGCGCAGATAGCGCAGCAGTCCGTAGTCGAGCCCGTCGCCCGGGATCGCCGCCCGCAGCTCCCCGACGCGTCGCGGGTCGGCTGAGTCCACCCGCAGCGGGTAGATCGAGCTCAGCAGTCCCACCGTGTCGCTGGTGTCTAAAGTTTCAGCGGCACCCTGCACCAAGGTGTCGGCGCGGCCGTGGGTTTCCAGCGCCAGCAGCGGCGCCGGAGTGGGCTGGCCGCGTGCTTTTCGCCAACGGGTCACCATCGCCGACGCCGCGGCGACCAGTAGGTCCGGCAGAGGCACCCCGCACGAAAGCAGCCGGGCAGTCATCTCGGCGTCGCCGATCGTCGTCCGGACGATCAGATCAGCGGCCCGGTCGCGGTCCGGGCGGACTCGTCGCGCGCCCAGGTCGGGATCGTCGCCCGCCAGCTGAGCGGACCAGAACGGCACCGTGTCCAGCTGGTTTGCCCGCTCGGTCAGCGCGGCCACCCAGCGTCGATAGCTGGTGTGCTCGCGCGCAACGGCGGGCGAATGTCCGATGGTCAACGCCTGCAGCTCCGTGGCCAATTCGCCGAGCACCACCCGCCACGACGCCGGGTCCATCGCCAGGACGTGCGCGGTGAGCAGCAGCACGGTCTCGCCGGCCGGAGGCCGCAGCCATACCGCGGCCAACAGCACTCCCCGTTCGGGGTCCAGACGGTCGACGGCCGCCGCGGCGTGCGCGGTGACCGCTGCTTGCAGATCGTCGACAACCTCGACCTCGGTGAGGTATTCGGCGGCAGCGATGGGGTGCAGCGTCATGGTGGCGCGATCCAGCCGGCTGTGCAGCACTTCGTGCCCATCGACGATGCCGGCCAGTGCGGCGTGTAGGTGCTCGCGGCTGACCGTTGCGGGTAACCGGATGGCTTCAGTCTGGGCAAGTCGGCGCGGGTCGCCGTATTCGTAGAGCCAGCGGCCGTTGGGCAGCAGCGGGATCGGGCCGATGTCATCTTCTGCGTCCCGCGCGATGTCGGCGGCTTCGGAGTCGATCGCCGCGGCGAGTTCGCGGATGTTCGTGCACTCCAGGATCAGTCGCGCGCGCAGCGCTATCCCCCGTGCGCGCGCTGCTTGCACCACCGACAACGCCATGATGCTGTCCAGCCCCAGCTGCGGAAAGTCCGCGGTGACGTCGACCTTTGCGGTATCTGGGGTTCCAAGGGCCACTGAAATTGCTTCTGCCAGCATCGATTCCGTCGCGGTCTCGGATTCCGAATCGCCGAAGCCCGCTGCGGCGGTTGCGCCGGTCGGATCGGCTGCGGTCAGCGCGGCTTCGTCCAGCTTGCCGTTGGGCGTCAGTGGGATTTCGTCGACGACGACGATGCGGTGCGGAACCATGTAGCGCGGCAATCGGGACCTGAGCATGCTACGCAGCTCCGCGCAGGAAGGCGGCGGACCCACCGCACCGGTCATCGCGACATAGGCGGTGAGCCTCGGCACCCCCTGATGCTGGTGAACCACGACACCCGCGCGCCCGACGCCCGTGAGCGACTCGAGCGCGGCGGCGATCTCGCCCGGTTCGACGCGGAAGCCGCGGATCTTGACTTGGGAATCCGCACGTCCCACGTACTGCAGTGATCCGTCGGGTTGGCGGCGCACCAGATCGCCGGTGCGATACATTCGTCGCCCCGCGGCGAACGGATTGGCGACGAAGCGCTGGCTGGTCTCCGCCGCGCGGCCCAGATAACCGCGGGTCAACTGCGCGCCGGCCAGGTACAACTCGCCGATTGCGCCGTACGGCACCGGCCGCAATCCCGAGTCCAGCACGTAGCCGCAGGTATACCGGGTCGGCCGCCCGATTGATGGTTCGTCGTGCTCGGCGATGGCGGCTACCACCGCCTCGACCGTGGCCTCGGTGGGGCCGTAGCAGTTGTAGGCGGTCATCTGCCCACCCGTGCAGCGGTCGCGGATGAACGCCCACGCCGTGCTGCCGACCGCTTCACCACCCATCGCAAGCACCGCCAGCGGGACTTCATCCAGCAGTCCAAACGCCTTCATCTGCGCGAACATCGAAGGCGTGGTGTCGATCATGTCGATGCGATGCTCAGCGATGACGTGCACCAGCGCCTCGGCGTCGGTTTGGGTGTGCTCGTCGACGACGTGCACCCCGTGACCGTCCAGCAGCGCAACCAGTGGCTGCCAGGCCGCGTCGAACGCGAACGACCACGCGTGTGCGATGCGCAGCGGGCGCCCCAGCCGCGCGGCGGTCGGCCGCAGCACGTAGTCCAGGTGATCGGCGGCATAGGCACCCACAGCGGCGTGAGTTCCGATGACGCCCTTGGGTTCTCCCGTCGTCCCCGACGTGAAGACGACGTAGGCAGCCTGCTCGGGCGCAGCGTCGACCGAGCGGAAGTCGCCGGCGTCGTCTCTGCTGGTCTCGAGTAACCGCTCGTCGACGACGATCGTCGCACCGCTTTGCCGCAGAATGGAATCCACCCGTTCCGGCGGCATCCCAGGCTCCAGCGGTACGCACACAGCCCCGGCCTTGAGGATCGCAAGCATCGCAACGATGTACTGCGGACCGCGCGGAAGCTTCACCGCGACTGGGGTTTCCCGCCCGGCACCTCGGCCGGCAAGCTCGCTCGCCAGTCTGTCAGCCGCTGCGTTCAGCTCGCGGTAGCTCAGTGTGCCGCCCGCCCAGCTGACCGCGAGGCTGTCGGGCATCCGCTCCGCGATCGCCGCGAACCGCGCGTGAATGCTCAGCGCCGCAGGCGGTGTCAACGCGTCGACGGCACCCAGTGGCGAGGCTTCGTCGTCGAGCAGCACGCTGACCTCGCCAAGCCGGCGTTCCCACATCTGCAGCAACCGCTCGGCAGTGGTGAGCACTCGTCGACCCAGCGTCGCAGCCGTCGTGACACCCAGTGCGCCGTCGATCACTTCGATTTGCACGACGAGTTCATCACCGGCCATGTGGGCGGCGAGCACGACTGGGAAGTGTGTCAGGCTTTCTAGCGCGGCAGGCCGGAAGGTGACGCCGGCACTGGTCAATTCGCCGTCACCGGCCATTGCGCCCAGCGGAAAGTTCTCGTAAACCAGCAACGTGTCGAACATCTCTCCGACACCGCCCAGAGCCCGCAGTTGCGCATGGCCGAGGTATCCGTGTTCGCGCAGCAGCGCCGAATCACTTTGCACGGCCTTGCATTGCGTCCCGACGGTCAGCATCGCGTCGAGCCGCACCCGCAGCGGCACGGTGTTGATGAACAGTCCGATCATGGTTTCGACGCCGGCCAGCTCCGCCGGCCTGCCGGACACGGTTACCCCGAACACCACATCGTCGCGGTCGGTCAACCGTGAGACCACCAGCGCCCAGGCCATCTGCAGCAAGGTGTTGATCGTGACACTCCGCGAACGGGCGCCTTCCACCAGCTGCGCGGTGGCCTGCGGGTCCATTCGCAGTTCGGTGCGCGACGGGAGCCGGGTAGAGCCCGAATCCACCGAACCCTCGCCGCCCAGCGCGGCCGACAGGAAAGTCGGGCCGGGCAGGTTCGCTAGATGTTGACGCCAGATCTGTTGACTGGCGGCTTGATCACGGCTCGCCAGCCAGCCGATGTAATCGCGATACGGCCGCGGGTTCCCGGGCAGCGCTTCGACATCTCCGCTGGCCTGATACAGGATCATCATCTCGTTGACGAACACCGGCAGCGACCACCCGTCGATCACGATATGGTGCGCAGTGATCACTAAACGCCAATGCGCGCTGGGTATTTCGACAAGCAGGAACCGGATGGCGGGCCCACGCTCGAGATCAAACGGCCGACGACGTTCCGCGGCCTCCAGCAACTCGACATCCTCGGGCGCCGCGGCGACGTCATTCCACGGTAACTCGACGCGTGACGGCACGATCTGCACTGGCCGCGCTATCCCTTGGCTGAAGAAGCTGGCCCGCAGATTCGGGTGTCGGGCCAACATTTTCGCCGCGCAGTCGCGCAGCAGCTCGACGTCCAGCGCACCGGAGATGTCTGCAGCCATACC
>DASQSQ010000249.1:0-8946 GCA_035642315.1 Mycobacterium sp. | reverse complement strand
TCGGCGTCCTGATGGCCTCTTCTTCTTCCTCTTCCTCGTCGTGCGGCTCGCTGGCTCCGTTGCCGCCGAGAACTTCGCCGTTGGTCAGCGTGTCGAAGTCCTCCGGTCCACTGACGCTTACCTCGATAGGCGTAAAGCCCGTCGTAAACAGTTGCGGCCGAATGTAATCCACCGAATGCGTCAGCGCGGTCTGCTGATCGTCGTCAAGCGAGATGCCGCGGCGGTAGTCGCGCCACAGGAACTCGGCTTGGAACCGGATGATCTCTTCGAGGCTCTTACGGAAATAGCCCAAACCGGCCTGAGCGGGCAGGTTCACCGCATTCGGCACCCCGGCCGCCTGCGCCGCACCGGCGGTACGCGCTTTCAGCACCAGCCGGTAACCCATGTTCTCCATGAGCTTTTCGGCCCGACTCTCGATGGTCTGAGAGGCCATCATCAGGTGGATCCAGTAGGCACGACCCTGCCGGCCGATCGAGTCCAGCACATCGACCGCGGTCGGCATGATGCGGAACCATTCGTAGAACTCGTCGATGACGACCACCAGCATCGGCAGCGGCGGAATGTCCTGACCGCGTGCGCGCATCCTGCCGCGCATCTCGTTGTATTCCTTGGCGTCGTCGACGCCGGCGTTGTCGCAGACCGCCTTGCGGCGGGCGATTTCGCCCCACAACGCGTCCAGGAAGCGCTCCATCAGCGCCTGGTCTTCTTCCAGGTCGGTGATGATTCGCGACACGTGCGGTACGCCGGAGAATGGCTTAACCGCCGATCCACCCTTGAGGTCGGCCAATACGAACTGAAGCTCGTCCGGCGGGTGCCCCAGCATCAGCGACTCGATCACGGTACGCACCAGCGTCGACTTACCGGAACCGGTGGTTCCCGACATGACCCCGTGCGGGCCGTCGCCGCCCTCGTCGAGGGACTTCATGTCCAAGAACAGCAGCTCGCCGTTGTCGGAGCGGTTGCCGAACGGAATCCGCAACCGCGACCGGCTGCTGAGCCCGTCGCGCCGGTTACCCCACAGCGACTCGAAGTCGATCTCGGCCGGGTCCTCAATCCCGTAGTACGACAGGACGTCTCGGGCGCCGATCTGAGTGACCCGCTGGCCGATCTCCTCGTAAGCCTCGGCCAGTCGCCAGTGCGCCATGCGCTGCGAGAACTGCTCGGCCTCCGACTCGGTGACGTAGTCGGCCAGAGCGAAGAACCACCTGTTGTCGTCGATCACCATCCAGGTGTCGCGGTCACGGGGCAGCGCCTCGATCACCCCGACGTCGTTGGTGAACCGCAATACCCGCTCGGGGTTACCAGTCCACAGCGCAGAGCCGGTCAGATCAAAGAACGTGACGCCGTCAACGCCGTCGACGCTGATGACGTACTCCCATTGCGGGTCGTCGACATCGGCGATGATCACGTGGTGGGGCGTTGGTGTCTCCGCCGACGAGCTGGCGTGCCGCGGAGTGAAAGAGCCACGGCCGGCGAACAATTCGGCTTGGTCGGCCGCGAACTCACGAACCGAGGCATACACCATCCGCGCGTTGCCGGCGGCGTCGCGACGGCGGGGGTCACCAAAGTGCGGCAGCCACTTGACCCAGTCCCACTTTGTGACGTCGGAAGTGACAACGATCATCTGAATGTGGTCGGGCCCGTGTGAATAGGCCAGCTGGCAGATGATCGCCCGCATCAGCCCGAGCACCTGATCGCGATTGCCGTCCAGTGCATACCAGGGCTCAACGAGCAGCGACACCATCTTCGGCAAGTTGTAGACCACGCTCTGGTAGCGCCCGAACTCCTGCAGTGCCTTACCGGTCACCGGCTCGAGTTCGATATCGGTCGGCATGTTCTGCGGCTCACCCCAGGTCACCTCTGGCCGGGTCATGCCCACGCCGACCCTGGCGACACCGAAGTTGAGGTCCTTGCCGTCAGGCTTGCGCTCCCACATCCGGGGCGATCCGACCGCTGCCGTCAGCGTCGTCGGCTCCGGGTGGAACCACCGGTAGTTGGCGTCCATGCTGTCGGCCGACTCGTTCGCGGTCTCGCGCAGCATGTCGAGCATCAACATGAACTGGGCGCGCATCGCGTCCAGCTTCGGACGGCTCATCTGCTGCTGGCCACCGAAGCGACCGCCGAACATCATCATCGCCACGCCGCCGATCATGAAGATCGGGAAGATCGAACCGGCGCCCAGGAACATTCGCGAGCCGTTGGCCACGGTCATGCCGACCATGCCGACCAGCAGGCCGACTACCAGGACGCCGACCACGATCAGCCACCACGGCTTGCCTTCGGGCGGCGGAACACTCAGTGGTGTCGGTAGGACGATGTTTTCCGGCCGAACCGCGGGCGCGCGCTCGGCCGTCGGGCGTGCAAAACCTTGTTTCACTTCGGTACCACCAACTCTGCAGGCGTCATATCGGTCGGAAGGGTGTCATGGCGCACCAGCGCATCGGCGCGCGACAGAGTCGGGCCCGATGCCAGCAGCCGCAACGCCACCCAGGGCGCCGGGCTGGGCTGGGACGTCAATCCCAGCGCCGCGCGAGCATCGCGAGAGTTTTCCACGCCGAAACGGACACCCGAACTCGTCAGCCACCAGAGTGATTCGGATGTGGACGAGTCCGGGTCGTTGCCGGTGACTTCGATCCAGTTTCCGTACTCGGGGCCGAAGAAGACCCGATCGGCTTCGCGGCCGGAACCGTCGGACTTCACCAGCGACACCACTTTTTCGGTGTCGCTGGCCTTCACCGGAATCGTCGGGCCGGAGATCACCTGGGTGCGAGCACGCCCTTCACCGCCGGTTTTCTCCCACCACCAGCAGGTCGCCGGGTTGTCGCGGATGTCCTGCACCTTGAGCGGGCCATCCGGGTAGGCCGACAAGTCCAGCCCGTTGACCACCGGCATCTTGGCCAATGAGGCGGGCGCCACGACCACCGGTGCGTTGCCCGCCGGCGTGCCGGCGTTCTGCAGGATCTGGGCGACCACCGGCGTCACGGTTTGCACACCGTCGGCCAGCACCACCGAATACTGTTGCGGGCCACTGATTTGCGGCGTCACGATTACCGTTCCGACCGGTCCGGGAGCGCCGGCGAACCCGGCCGGCTTACCGGCGTCCGGCACCTTCGGCACCGTCAGCTCGGGGCCGACCGGCAAGGAGTCGAACAGCGCCCGACTCATCGGCCGCGCGTCGTTGACGTTCTCAGGGGTCAGACCCAGCGGCAGCAACACCGCGCGGTTCGACGCATCGATGCGCGACCGGCGTCCCTGCCGGACCACCCAGGTGTCCGTTTCGTAGCGCAGCACCACCGCGTCCGACCCGTTCACCACGTGGCGGTGGCCCGTCAGGTCGGGTTTCCCGTCGATCACGGTGACTGTCACCGATGCCGGCGCGCCCGCACCCGACGGCGCCGTCACCGAATCGCACACCAGCCACGACGACGATGCGGGGCTGGTCGGGGCGAATTCCGACGGTGCGCCGGGGATACCCACCAGCGGTCCGTGCGGCTGCTCGGCGATCTGACTCGACCGCACCTTGTGCGGGTTGTCCGGCCGACCGGCGATCAGCCGTGCCGATGCCAGATTCAGCGCCGGGTACAGCTTGTCGCCGACGCGGACATAAAGTGCGCCGGAATCGCGGTCGGCGATGATCGGTGTGTCGTTCAGCTGCCCGGACGGGTTGATGAACGACCAGAGCAGGGCGCCTAGGCAGATCACCAGGGCGGCGGACACCGACGCCACCACGGCCAGCGTTTGGCGCCGACCTGGCTCGATCTCCATCCGCACCCGCCAGCGAGTCAACGCCATCGCGGTACGACGGGCCAGGAACTGGTAACCGGTTACCTGCGTCCGGGTGGAGAGTCCGAGGCCGTAACCCGAACCGCCCTTCCCGCCGCTGTTCGAATCAGCCACGGTTGATCACGCTCCAGGTCGAAGGAACGGCTGAGTACTGCGTAGTCCCACGATTCACACGGATAACCGTAGGGCACCCTGGGCCACCTCGCCACGCGAGCATCAGGGCGTCGGGCCTGTGAGCGGCCGCGCCGGGAGTGGTCTGCACCACAGTGCTGTCACCTGCCATCAGTATGGGGGGAAATCGATAAAGACCTCACTGCGCATCGTACGGCGAAGAGCAAACTCAGATGCCCGAAAAAATTGCCGTCAGGTGAACGCTCGGGTCGCATATCTGACATCTGATTGAGCAAGATGGCGGGCATGCCCCGCCGGCGACGATGCAGAGCGAAGCGATGAGGAGGAGCGGCGCACATGCCTGACCTGGCGCCTTCATTGGTCGAACTCGCCGGGCGGTTTGGAATCGCCACCTCCTACGAGGACTGGGCCGGTCGGCGGGTCGGAGTGCCGGAAACCACGTTGATTGCGGTCCTGGCCGCGCTCGGCGTGACCGCCGAGACCGAGGCGGAGCGCAATGCGGCGCTGACGGCTCGCAATCGCGCGTACTGGTCGCGGTCGTTGCCGGCCACCATCCTTGGACGCGCGGGGACGCAGACACGGTTCTGGGTGCATGTGACCCACGGTCATCCCGCCGAGGTGTGGTTGCAGCTCGAGGATGGGACGGTCCGCGCGGGGATACGCCAGGTCGACAACTTCGCCGCGCCGTTTGACCTGGACGGTCGCTTGGTCGGTGAGGCCAGCTTTGTGCTGCCCGACGATCTGCCACTGGGTTACCACCGGGTGCATCTGCGGTCCGGGGACGACGAGGCCAGCGCGGCACTGATCGTGACACCGGGCTGGCTGGGCCTGCCGGAGCGGCTGGGCGGTCGTCGGATCTGGGGGCTGGCCACCCAGTTATATAGCGTGCGCTCCCGCCAGTCCTGGGGCGTCGGCGACCTGACCGACCTCACCGACCTTGCCGCCTGGTCAGGTTCCGCGTTCGGCGCCGGATATGTGCTGGTCAATCCACTGCATGCGGCCGCGCTGACCAAGCCGATGGAGCCGTCGCCATACCTGCCGACATCCCGGCGCTTCGTCAACCCGCTTTACTTGCGCGTCGAGGCCATCCCGGAATTCGCTTACCTGCGCAAGCGTCGCCGGGTGTGGCGGTTACGCGACGAAGTGCAGCGCCACGCCGCCTCCCTCGACGCCATCGACCGCGATGCCGCGTGGACAGCCAAGCGGGCCGCCTTGAAGCAGGTTTATCGGGTCCCACGCACGGCGGGCCGAGAACTGGCGTATGCCGCTTTCCGCGCCCGGGAAGGTTCTGCGCTCGACGACTTCGCCACCTGGTGTGCGCTGGCCGAGGAATACGGGGACGACTGGCACCAGTGGCCCGGATCGCTGCAGCATCCCGGCGCCGACGGTGTCGCGCAGTTCATTGCCGAACATTCGACCGCCGTCGACTTCCACCGCTGGTTGCAATGGCAACTCGATGAGCAACTGGCCAGCGCGCAATCGCAGGCGGTGGCGGCCGGGATGCCGCTGGGCATCATGCACGACCTGGCCGTCGGCGTGCACCCCGACGGGGCCGACGCCTGGGCGTTACAGGACGTGTTGGCGCACGGGGTCACCGCGGGCGCGCCGCCTGACGAGTTCAACCAGTTAGGCCAGGACTGGTCGCAGCCGCCGTGGCGCCCGGACCGGCTCGAAGAGCAGGAGTATCGCCCGTTCCGGGCGCTGATTCGCACCGTGTTGCGGCACGCCGGCGGGGTGCGCATCGACCACATCATCGGGTTGTTCCGGCTGTGGTGGATTCCGCAGGGTGATGCGCCCACCCAAGGCACATACGTGCGCTACGACCACGAGGCGATGATCGGCATCGTCGCGCTGGAGGCATACCGCGCCGCGGCGCTGGTAGTGGGCGAGGATCTCGGCACCGTCGAACCGTGGGTCCGTGACTACCTGCGCGACCGCGGTGTTTTGGGCACGTCGATTCTGTGGTTCGAGCTCGACCGCGACGGCCCCAGTGCCAGCGGAGCCCCGCGCCCTGCCGAGCGCTGGCGAGAGTACTGCCTGTCGTCGGTGACCACCCACGACCTGCCGCCGACCGCCGGCTATCTGGCGGACGAGCATGTGCACCTGCGGGATTCGTTGGGCCTGTTGACGCGGCCGGTTGAGGACGAGCTGGCTGCGGCGAAAACCGAGCGGGCGGCCTGGATGGCCGAGTTACGCCGGGTTGGCCTGCTCGCGAAGCATGCCGACGTCGAGCAGACCATCCTCGCCCTCCACCAGTACCTGGGCCGGACGCCGTCGCGGCTGCTGGGAGTCGCGTTGACCGATGCGGTCGGCGATTGGCGGACCCAGAACCAGCCGGGCACGACCGACGAGTATCCCAATTGGCGAATTCCGTTGAGCGACCCCGATGGTCAGCCCGTGATGCTCGAGGATGTGTTCAACGATCCCCGGGCGATCCACTTGGCCGAGGCAATGCGCGCCGAGACGGCCATCACACCCCAACAAACAAACTGCTAGTTTCTCCTCTGCCATGAACGTTTTGAAGTTCGGCGTGGTCGCTCCGGTCGCCGCCGGGGTCACCGCAGATCCGCATTGGATGGCGGGCTTCGCCCGTCATCTCGAGGCGTGCGGCTTCGAATCGATCGTCGCTGTCGAGCACACCGTATTGGCCACCCGGTACGACAGTGTCTACCCATACGACAGTTCCGGGCGAGTCGAATTGGCAGCCGACTGCGCGGTCCCCGATCCGCTCGACTTGCTGTCATTCTTAGCCGGTCACACCGATCGACTCGGGTTAGCCACTGGGGTGCTGGTGCTGCCCAACCATCATCCGGTAGTGCTGGCCAAACGATCGGCGACCGTTGATGTGCTGTCGGGCGGGAGGCTTCGACTGTGCGTCGGCGTGGGCTGGCTGCGCGAAGAAATCGAGGCATGCGGCGCCGAATTCGAAAGTCGGGGCCGGCGCGCCGACGAGCAATTGGCGGTGTTGCGGGCGCTGTGGGATGACCAGCCACAGGGCGTCACCCATGATGGCGAGTTCTTCCAGTTCCAGAACGTGGTGTGCAGTCCGAAACCCGTTGCCGGAAAGCATCTTCCGGTGCACATCGGCGGTCATAGCAAGGCAGCCGCTCGACGGGCCGGACGCTTTGGCGACGGCTTTCAGCCGCTGGGGGTGACCGGCACCCAGTTGGAGGGTCTGCTGGCACTGATGCGTGACGAGGCCGCTGCGGCCGGACGCGATCCGGCGGATATCGAAGTATCGCTAGGGCATTCGGTCACCAAGGTCGATGCCGAACGCGCCGAAAGGCTCGTCGCCCAGGGCGCCGACCGACTGGTGCTGGCGATGCCGCCCACCACCGACCTCGAGCAGGCCAAGGATGAGCTGTCGGCCTGCGCGCAACGTCTTTCGCTGCCGACGTGATGCTCGGCGCGACGGAACGGTCCGCTCTCTCCGACGTGGTGCACCGCTACGCCGCCGGCGCCGATGAACGGAAATTCGATTCTGTCACAGAGCTTTTCACTGAAACCGCCGAGTTGATCCTGCCTGAACCGCCGGCCACGCTGGAACCCGTTCACCGGCATTGCGGTCATGCCGCGATCCGCGCTGCGATCGAAGCCGTCGCCGCCACCATCCGCACCGAACACGCGATCGTCGGCGAGGTCTACGACATCGGCCCGCAACCCGATACTGCCCGCGGGCGAATCGCCTGCGTCGCGCATCACTGGAGCCAACACGGGGATCAACTGACCGATGTGGCGTGGCATGTGCGTTACGACGACGAGTATCGATCCACCGATGCCGGATGGCGGATCACCCACCGCGCGTTGACGATCAACGCCATCGAAACCCGGCCGGTGCGCCGGGTGCGGTTCGATGGGCAAGGTTGACACGACATGCAGACCGTAATCCTCTGCGGCGGGACCGGTGTGCGGGCCATGCCCTCAACCCTCGAGGTTCCCAAGCCCTTGCTGCTGGTCGGAGACCGTCCGGTTCTCGCCCACGTGATGGAGATCTATGCCGACCAGGGCTTCACCGACTTCGTCCTGGCCGCCGGTTACAAGGCCGAACTGGTATGGAAATTCGCGCAGTCGCTGCCTCCCAGTTGGCAGGTCGAGGTGGTCGACACCGGCGACGCGACCAACACGGGTGGTCGAGTCATGAAGGTGCGTGAACGTCTGGGCGAGCAGTTCTTCCTCACGTACTCGGATGGCCTGGGAGACGTCGACCTGCACCAGCTCTTGGACTTCCACCGCGCCCATAGCGGAGCGGCGACAGTAACCACGGTGCCTCTTCCGTCGCCGTACGGAACCTTCGATCTCGATGAAAAGGGACGGGTGAGCGGATTCCGGGAGAAGCCGAAGCTGGACGACCATCTGATCAACGCCGGGTTCTTCGTTATGGACAGCCGAGTCTTCGATCGCTGGGACGGGGATGATCTCGAGCGCGAGGTTCTTCCTTCCTTGGCGGACGCCGGCGATTTGTTCGGCTACCGTCACGAAGGATTCTGGAAATCAATGGACACCCAGAAGGATGCCCAGGAGCTGACCGCGCTCTGTGCGGAAGGACGCGGGCCCTGGGTGCGATTGACCGGCACCGGAACGGATCCAGATCAATGATGAGACCAGCGATGACGACCGGAACGAATATCACGCCGTTCGAACCCAACCAGGGCTTCTGGGACGGACGCCGGGTAGCGGTGACAGGAGCAACCGGATTCCTCGGTAATCACCTGACCGCTGCCCTCGCGGCACTCGGGGCACGCGTCGTCGTGCTCGCTCGCGACACCGTTCCGTCCTCGGCCATACGGGACGTGTGGTGGCCGAAGGTGTCGATAGTCACGGGGGCGGTCGAGGATCAATCCCTCATGGAGCGGATGCTCGGAGATTACGACGTAGCGACCGTCTTCCACCTGGCTGCTCAGAGCCAGGTGGGAGTGGCCACTCGCAACCCGGTGGCGACCTACGAGGCCAATGTGCGGGGAACCTGGGCGCTGCTGGAAGCGGCGCGTCGCAGCAGTACGGTTCGCCAGATCGTCACGGCGAGCAGCGATA